>JANWKI010000118.1 GCA_025451455.1 Ignavibacteria bacterium | reverse complement strand
TCTCTGCAGCTTTCTGCAAGCTTATTCCATGCAACAATTCCAACATAGCAAACATCTTCCTGCCACTCATCCTTGCTGTCGCGGTATCTTCTGTTGCTTGCCACTGAGAAATTTACGACGGGTGTGCCGTTTGTAGTCTGTCTGAATATTGGGTCCTTGGTCAGGTTCCCGGCTATAATTACCGAGTTTAATTCGGGCATCTTTAAATCAGCCATTGTATTCCTCCAATAAGTTGCTTAATTGTTAATTGTTGACTAAACTTTATTATCCCTTAGGCTTAGCATCAGCTGCTTTATCCGTTTCGGCTGATTGCTGCAGCTGCTGAGCTGCTGCTTCACGCTCTTTCATAACCATCTCTTTTCTGATGAGATAAGCGTTCCTCTCATCAAGAGCTTTTTTATCAAAAGCAACAGTAAGGAATCTTAATATATCCTCATCAAGATGGTATGCTCTTTCAAGCTTTGCGATCACTGACGGATCGGCTTTGAATTCAATAGAAATATAGGAGCCGGTAGGCTTTTTATTGATCTGGTATGCAAGTTTTCTCCTGCCCCATTTTTCTGTTTTAACAACCTCTCCATCGTTCTTGATGAAAAAGTTAGAATACTTGTTTACAATTGAATCTACCCTTTCGTCATCCAATATCGAGTCGACTATAAAAGTGGTTTCGTAATACTTATGTTCTTTTTTGCTCATTAAATATTTAGTTATTTAGCTACAAATATAGCTTTTTGGCTAAAAATAATCAAGGCAGATTAAAACCGTTAAAGAATAGGGTTTTTGATAAATAAATCCGGATTTCAGGTCATTTTTAAAGCTGATTTCTGATATTATTAGTAAATTTTCGTTTTTTTCCGATTCTGACTTTTAACATTTTTTTGACTTTATTTATCGGCCTTATCACTGAACTTGTCCGGTTGTTAAAGTAATTTTTATCAACCATACGCTGGACAGCATTTTCAGTCTATTTTAGGCAGATATCGGCCGCTTTCCAGTGATTCGTTTTGCTTTCCGGTGATTAATCGTACAGTCCAGTGATTCATTTCGAACAGGTTCAAGATATATTTTTGCTTAAAATATGCTGCCGCCATTCAAAAAATATTCAGATTTATATGCAATATGCATACTCATGCAATATAATATATGCTATTAGCAGATACAAGGACTATTTTATTACACAGGCTAAAAGGGCAAATATAATTAGTGTAATTAGTGAAATTAGTGGCTAAATCTTTTGATTTTGTATTAGTATAATCCTGCCTTTTGACATTTTTTATATTCAAATTTATGGCGATTTTTGAAGTTAATCCAATTCTAAAATCACAAATTGCCAGGTAAAGCAGTCATAAAATCAAGCAAAGAAAAAAGGAAGGCAAAACCATCTCTAAAGTCTGAGATAAAGGCCAAGTCCCTGAAAAGAACAAAAACTTCCGGTACAAGTAAGGATAAAATTAATAGCTCACTCCGGAAATTGTCAGGCATTTCTTCAAGTGAGAGAAATGACAATATGATCGTTGTCAAAGGTGCAAGGGTAAATAATCTTAAGAATATCGATATAGAGATACCGCACAACAAGCTGGTAGTTGTAACCGGACTCAGCGGCTCAGGTAAAACGTCACTCGTTTTTGATACCATTTACGCTGAAGGCCAAAGACGCTACATCGAAAGCATGTCTTCCTATGCCAGGCAGTTCCTGGAAAGAATAAACAAGCCTGATGTCGATTCAATTACCGGACTTGCACCATCAATGGCTATCGAAGTAAAAACATCGACACGCAATCCAAGAAGCACAGTAGGGACATCAACAGAAATTTATGATTACCTCAGACTGCTCTTTGCAAGAGCAGGAAAAACTTTCAGCCCTGTATCGGGGAAAGAAGTAAAACGAGATACAGTTGAAGACATTCTGAAATTCATTGACAAAGTAAAAGATAAGAGCAGGCTTTACATTTTGTTCCCTGTACACAAGCATGAATCAAAAACAGTAAAGCAGGAGATTGAGAATTTAATCCAAAAAGGATTCTTCAGAGTATGGAACGGCAAAGAAATTATTGACCTTAACCAGGGTTATGATGCGAAGAAAATAAAACTTGCTGACCTAAAAGTAGTAGTTGACAGAATGGTGTTCAACAAAGGCGAAGAAGAACAATTGCAGCGAATATCAGGCTCACTTGAACAGGCATATGCCGAAGGTGACGGTTATTTGTTTTTGATGGTCGAAGATGAAGACCCACTTAAAAAGGGGGATTTAGGGGGATTAAACACTAAACACCCCGTCTTAGACTCCGCCAAAGCCACATCTTTACAAAGAGGGGAAATCTTCAGCTTCAATTTGCATCTCGAAGCTGATGGTATAAGGTTTGAAGAACCCGAGCCGCTCCTGTTTTCTTTCAATAATCCAATCGGCGCATGCCCGAAGTGTCAGGGATTTGGAGAGACCATTGATATTGATGAAGGCCTCATAATCCCTGAGAGAAATAAATCTATCTTTCAGAATGCAATTCACCCATTTTCTACCCCAAAACACAGCAAACATCTCAGTGACCTTATTTATGAAGGGAAGAAAAACAATATCCGGGTTCATGTTCCCTTCAAAGACCTGACAAAAGAAGAGATCGAGAAAGTATTCAAAGGCGTAGGCGAGTATATTGGTGTGAATAAGTTTTTCAGAATGGTAGAGCGTGAAGCGGCTTATAAGATCCATTACAGGGTACTGCTCAGCCGTTACAGGGCATATACTAAATGCGCAGAATGTGAGGGTTCGAGATTAAGAAAAGAAGCCTTATATGTGAAGTTCCAGGGCAGGACTATTAAAGATCTGGTGCACAGCAATATTGAAGAACTTTACTTTTTCTTTAAGGATATAAAACTCTCAAAATACGACCAGGATATTGCAGGAAGAATTCTTGAGGAAATAAAAAACAGGCTGACTTACCTTTACGAAGTCGGGCTTGGATATCTGACTATTGACCGCCTCACAAGCACTCTTTCAGGCGGTGAAAGCCAGAGGATAAACCTTGCAACTTCACTTGGTTCTTCACTTGTTGGCTCAATTTATGTTCTTGATGAACCCAGTGTCGGCCTTCACCCAAGGGATAATGACAGGCTCATCAGGATACTTAAATCACTCAGGGATATCGGGAATTCAGTAATTGTTGTAGAACATGACCCTGATATGATAAATGCAAGCGATTATGTCATCGATATAGGACCAAAAGCCGGAGAGCATGGCGGCGAAGTTGTTTTCGCAGGAGAATTAAAAGATATTAAAAAGGCAGCAGAATCTCTTACAGCTAAATACCTTACGGGAAAGCTCAAGATAGATACGCCTTCGAGAAGAAGGGCAGTGAACGGACATGTAATATCAATCCGCGGTGCATCCGAAAATAACCTGAAGGATGTGAACGTGGATATTCCGCTTGGTGTATTTGTGTGCATCACCGGTGTAAGCGGTTCGGGTAAATCAACTTTAATAAGCGATATACTGTATGGCGCGCTCAAGAAAAGAATTGACGGAATTTACAACGAAAAGATAGGGCAGTACAGGGAAATACTCGGACATCAGAACATTAATGCTATTGAACTGGTTGACCAAACCCCGATAGGGCGCTCTCCGCGCTCGAATCCAGTGACCTACATGAAAATATTCGATATTATCCGGGACCTATACGGCTCGCTGCCAACATCAAAGCTAAGAGGATTTTCAGCCGGGAATTTTTCATTCAACGTGCCCGGCGGAAGGTGTGAAACCTGCGAAGGTTCAGGAGTGATCAAGATCGCCATGCAGTTTATGGCTGATATTTATCTTGAGTGTGATGTATGCAAGGGTAAAAGATACAAAAGCGAAATACTTGAGGTTGAATATAAAGAAAAAAATATCAGCGATGTTTTACGCTTAAGCATAACTGAAGCCATCACATTTTTTAAAGATTATCCAAGAATTACTAATAAACTGAAGATTCTGGATGAAGTAGGGTTAGGGTATTTAAGGCTCGGGCAATCTGCAACGACCCTTTCCGGCGGGGAAGCCCAGCGGATAAAACTTGCGTTTCACCTTTCTTTCCAGACAGCAGGAGAGAAGACACTGTTCATTTTTGATGAACCTACGACTGGTCTGCATCTGCACGATATAGCTAAACTGCTGAAATGTTTTAATGAGCTTATTGCAAAAGGTAATTCTATTGTTGTGGTTGAGCATAACCTTGAAGTTATAAAATGCGCAGATTATGTAATTGATATGGGACCTGATAGCGGCAACAAGGGTGGCGAAATTGTCGCAAAAGGCACCCCAGAAGAAATTGCAAAGAGCAAAGTGTCATTTACTGGAAAGTTTTTGAGCAGAATATTGAAATAGAATAATTATTAGAATCAGTATTTAAGAAGATTTAATATCTGTTATAGTTTTTTTGGATATGATTCAAAGTTTGATTTTAATCCCGAAGGGATGAAATGATTATTTGTGTGTCATTTTCTATAATAATATCATCCCTACGGGATTATTATTTTTCATAGCTTATATAATTCTTCACTTAAGAGTTTTACTTCATTCCTCAAAAAATTCACATCCTCATCAAGGAAATGCCTTGCAAGCTGCCGTGCACGGCGGACGGAATTGAGGTTAATATCTGAAATGATCAGATCTTCATCAAAGAATTTCGCTGCATTATCAACATTGCCGAACGGGTCAACAATTTCACTGCCGCCCCAGAAATTAACCCCGTCTTCATACCCAACCCTGTTGCAGAATATCAGATACAATGAAAGCAGCCGTGCATATGCCCTGTGCTGCTGGGAATTTATCTCGTAATTTTTGATTATTTTTGTTTTTGAATTCAATGCCAGCCGGGTAGGGGAGCAGGCAATCCCAATAATAATTTTTGCTCCTTTTAACGCCTGCAAAAGCGGTAATGACATGTGCCACAAGTCTTCACAAACAAGCACTCCTAATTTACCGAATTTTGTTTCATGTACGTCTGCTTCTTTCCCCTTAGAAAAATATCTTTGCTCCTCAAACATTCCGTAATCGGGCGGATACACTTTTTTGTGAGTGAACTTTACTTTGCCTTCTTCAATGTAAAAAGCTGAATTAAATATTCCGTAATTGGTATCTTCTTCAATGCCTCCGCAAACAATTGTGATCTTTCTTGATATATCCCTTAGCGGCTTTAATACAGGGCTGTTGTACGGATCAATGGCAAGCTCCATATTCAGGTCTTTTATAGAATAACCGGTCAATGAAAGCTCCGGGAAAATGATCATATCAGCCTTCTTTTTGATTGCCTTATCAATAAATTCTAAATGTTTTTTGATATTTCGGTCAATATCACCTAAAACCGGATTTATCTGCGCGACTGAAACTTTAAATTTCATTTTGTTATTTCCTGATCTTATGATATAATATTCTGATTATTTCCGATATTTTTAAGTTAATTTTAAGCCACAGCATAAGCAGGGGATTCGTATGATGTTTCCCGAAATACTTTATGCAATCTTCATCCCACACCTTTATCATTCTTATCTTATCTTTCTTTATGCTGGAGCCATGTTCGTGGATAACTTTTGCATCCGTCAGGAGTCTGATCTTTAATCCGCTGTCATACAGTTTTTTGCACATATCCACATCGTTAAAGAACATTTCAAAGCGCTCGTCCATGTTGTGAATATTATCCAATACGCTTTTCTTTATCAATAATGCAGCTGCCATCGGCTGCTGAATATCTGCATCGGCGGAATAATCAAAGTATTTCATTTTCCACCTGCCAAATAATTTTGTATTCGGGAAAATGAAGGAAAGCAATGTGAATTCACAGAACATTGACCAGTAATCCGGGAAATTCCTGACTGATTTCTGCACAGAACCGTCTTCGTTAAGCATCAGCGGCGCACAGGCTCCGTACCCCGGATTTTCTTCCAGAAAAGTGTTCAGTTTCTCTAAAGAGCCCTCAGCCAGGATCGTATCCGGATTTAACAATAGAATATTTTCCCCTTTAGAATATGAAATACCACGGTTAACAGCTTTTGTAAAGCCCATGTTTGCTGCATTCTTGTAAGTATGGATATTGTTGTATTGGATCTTATTGATAATATTGAAGGTATTATCGCCGGAATTATTATCGATAATAATAAGCTCAGCAGAAAGAGAAGTTGTATTTTTTATTACAGATTCTGCACATGCTCCAATCTCTTTTTCGCTGTTCCATGTAACTATTATAACTGAAATATCAGGCATATATCCTGCTAACATACTTTTATGTTTAGATAAATACAATATATGATGAAATAGCGAAATGGTTAACAAAACTGGATCCCGCTTCCGCAATCTCAAGTAAGACTGGAAATGATTCGAATTAAATCAATTCACTATTCCACTATTTCTCTATTTCTCTATTTGAATTGTAAGTGTTTTTATATTTGAATAATTTACTGAAAAACCAAAACTATATTTCGAATGGCAAAGAGCATGAAGAAAAGCAGTATTTATTCAGGGAAACCTCCCAAAAGCTTCAGGTTTAAGCACCTTATATATAAAAAAGAAGATTATAAGGCAACTATTACAATCAATCGTGAAAAGGTGCTTAACTGCCTTGATATTACCACTATCAATGAGCTAACCGCTGCATTTAAAGATGCAGGCTGGGATGACAATATTGCCGTTATTATATTAACCGGGGCAGGAAAGCAGGCATTTTCAACCGGGGCTGACCTGAATGAACAGCAGGAGAGTTTTCTAGGTAACCCTAAAGATTATTATAAGTGGATGTATGAGTTTATTCAGCTTCATGAAGTTATGAGAAATGTTGGCAAGCCAACTATCGCAAGACTTAACGGCATAGTTGTCGGCGGCGGAAATGAGCTGAATATAAGCTGCGACCTGGCAATAGCAGCTGATCATATTTACATCAGGCAGGTTGGCGCAGCAAGAGGCAGCGTAGCAGCAGCAGGGGCAACGCAGTTCCTGCCGATCCTCGTGGGAGACAGGCGTGCAAGGGAGATACTTTTTCTGTGCGAGGAGATCCCCGCAGCAAAGGCTCTGGAGTGGGGGCTTGTCAATCAGGTTGTGCCGTATAAAAAGCTTGATGAAGCAGTTGATATAATGGCAGAAAAACTCTTCAAAAAGCTTCCTGAGTGCCTCAGATACACTAAACAGCAGCTGAATTTCTGGCGTGACCTTTCATGGCATACAACAATAGGACATGCAAGAGAGTGGTTATCTCTGCACAATCTTTCAGGAGAAGTAAAAGAAGGTATCAGCGCCTTTAATCAAAAAAGAAGTGTTGATTACAGGAAAGTCAGAAAAGCCAAATAACAAAAATTGGATCTAACTTTATTATTTACGGTACTTGGAATAATTGCCACGGCATTTGTTCCGCTTATCGGGTATGTGTACAAGACCCGGAGGGAATTCAGGAACTATTACTCTGTCATTTGGAAGAGCTCTACACGGATTAAATCAAAAGATGTACTTGGCGAGAGACCCTGCGAAGAATATTACTTTGAGCGGAATATTGATAGTTTCCTTTCCCGTATCCTTGAACGTAAAAGGAATGCTCTTATTATAGGCCCGCCGCTAAGCGGAAAGACCCGGGCAGTATTTCACTCTATTAAACAGCTTAAGAAGAGTATACATGTACTTATCCCCAGAAGTGTTTCAATGCCTGTTTTTAAGCTCCCCAAAGATTATATGTTGTGGAAGAGGAGAATTATCTTTATCGATGACCTGCAGTATTATATTGAAAGACAGGATAGCTATCACCTTTTATTCCGTGAAGCTAAAGAAAAGAATATCCCTATCATAGCATCTTGTCACTCCGGCAGGGAGTATAAAAAGGTCAAGAATAAACTGATAGAGCAGAATCTGGATATTGATATGGTTTTCGGTGAAGATGTTATCGAGATGGAGAAAATATCAGCTGATGATGGACGGAAGGTTGCGGAAAAAATGGGACTCAAATGGGATACTGTGAAGTTTAACGGAACTATCGGTTCGATCTTTATGCGGCTCAGCGAGATGGAAAGAAGGTTTGATAATTGTGATAATATCGAAAAGACAATATTGCGTTCTTTGAGGAATTTGTATTTAAGCGGAGTGTATGATGATAACAGCATATTCAGGCTTGAGTGGGTAAAAAAAGCTTCGGGTAAACAAGAGCTTGAAGGAAAGGATTTTGAATGGTCAGGCTGGCTGAAGACCCTTGAAGATAAGGAGTTCATAAAGCTAAGCAGAAGAAATAAGGTGTGGGCTGAGGATGCTTACCTTGAATATGTTGTTAAACCGGAAGTCGATTTAACACAGCTTGAGATACTTGAATATACTATAGAAATTTTTACTGAAGATGCAGAAATTCTGCAAATGGCCGGTGAAAGAACTTATGACCTTGGTATTATGGATGTACAGATTGCTGAGTATATGAAACTGGCAATTACTGCATTTGAAAAAGTGCTTCTGCTAACGGATAAGGACTTGAATCCAAATGAATACATAAAAGCGCAAAATTACCTCGGGCAGGCATACTGGAGCCTTTCAAATGTACAGGATACGCTTGAAAATTGCAGAATATCAATAGGGTATTTCAACGAAATACTAAAAAAGATAAGTATTGAAAGCAATCCTTTTGAGTATGCCAGGATAAAGAACAGGATTGGCAATACTTTTACTGCTTTTGCCCAGGTTGAAAACAGGGCAGAAAATTGTGCTGTCGCAATTGATGCATATCATGAGGCATTAAGGGTATTTACAATTATAGATAATCCACAGGATTATGCAAGGGCAAATAACAACCTTGGAGGCGCATACCTGATACTTGCTGAGGCAAAAGATCAGGCGGCAAATTATAAAAGAGCAATTGAAGCATTCGATGAAGCGCTGAAAGTCAGGACGGTCACAGCATATCCAAAAGATTATGCTCTGACAAAGAATAATTCAGCAAACACGTATGCGAATCTTTCGACTTTGGAAGATTCTGAAAAAAACCTCAGGCTTGCAATTGAATCATACAAAGATGTACTGATGATCCATACGAAAGAAAGATCACCGCTTCAATTCGGGCTGATAATGAATAATATCGGGAACGCATACTCCCTGCTTGCAATGGTAAAAGATAAAAAAGAAAATTGTGAAAAAGCAATTGATGCATTTGAGAAAGCCCTGGAAGTGAGAAAGTTTGACCAGGTGCCGGTAAAATATGCGAATACTATGTTTAATCTTGCTGACGCATATTTAGTTCAAAGTACTATTGATGATGACCCGGAGATTCTTTACAGGGCGATAGAATCGTTTGAAGAAGCATTGAAAACCCGGACGATAGACAAATATCCATACCAGTACGGAGAAACCCAGTTCGGTGCGGGAAGAGCTTTCATAAGGCTTGCTGAGTTCGAAAACAGATCAGAAAATTACCGCAAAGGGATCATAGCTCTGGATGAAGCATTAAAGATATTTACCGAGGATGCCTTTCCCAAAAACTATAATTTGATACAGGAAGAGATCAGCAGGGCGAAGAAAATATTCTTCTGACTTCCAATTATTAAGCATTTACCCTTCGTTTATTTCTATCAACAGATAAGAATCATTTATGAAAATGACATGGGTCATTCAAAAAACTGCGTTAGTTGATTATATTTGTCCAAAGATCATAGATTGTGTTTTTCTTAAAAAGGAGGGACTCCGTTATGGAATACAACAAAATCATAGATCTAAGCAAATCCTACCTGTTTTGCCAGATTCAGAAAAGCAAAAACCCAAACCTTAACAAAGGTAATTCAGAGAAGTATCTTCCGTTCATTACAATATCGAGGGAGGCAGGTTCAGGTGAATCCAGGATCTCTGAGAGCCTTGCGGATTACTTATCAAAAAATGCCGGAGAAAAGAATCGTCCGTGGACTTCTTTTGATAAGGACCTGATTAAAAAAGTGGTTGAAGATTACCATGTTTCGGGAATCACCGGACTGCTTCCTGAGGAAAAATTCTCAGAAATCCAGACAATGTTCGAAGAACTTTTTGGCCTGCATCCAACTAAGAGAGAAATGGCTCATAATCTTAGTAAGACTATATTGAATCTTGCAAAGATGGGTAATACCATAATTGTTGGGAGGGGTGCGTTTTATATTACAAGGCATCTTGCAAGCGGATTACATATCAGATTGATCGGCTCTAAGACAAGAAGGATAAAGCATATGGTCGAGGAGTATCAGATGACACTTAAACAGGCTGATGAATATATCAAAAAGGAAGATAAGGAACGTTATGAATATGTCAAGAAGCTTTTTGGAGTGGATATTAACGACCCGCACTATTATGATCTGGTGATAAATACTGATGAACTTCCGTTCAATGATATCGTCAGAATAATTGCCGGAGAGGTATCAAGATTGAAAAACAGGCTGAACTTGCTCTCAATTGCAGAATCCAGCCATTTTAAAGCAGTTTGAGGATATCTTCCCTGATTAACTATCCTGCCTGGCTGTCCTACCTGAGCAGAATTCATCATTATTTACCAAATACTGTTGTATATGACTTAAGTCATTTACCTTATTGACCAATATCATAGTTAAATTTTGACAAATTCGATAATTTTGAGAAAGAGTTTAATCTTTTTTCAAACATAATAAACGAAACGGAGCAATAAATATGTCAGATAAAAAAGCAGATCTTGCAGGTCCGGGTATCAGTACTTATCCTGAAGTATCGAAAATACTTCCTGCAGATTATTCTTCAATATTGAACAAAAAAGACACACAAAAAGCCATTTATGAAGTAAAACGCTATATTGAAGAAAACCTGGATAAAGAGCTAAACCTCATGTTGGTTCAGGTTCCTCTTATTGTTGATAAAGAAAGCGGAGTAAATGATAATCTGGACCGCGACGGATCCAGAACACCTGTTGAATTTCCCTGCGGACTGGGCCTTGAAAAACGGTTAACGGCACAGGTTGTTCAGGCAGCAACTAAATGGAAACGCGTTGCTCTTAAGCAATTTGACCTTAAACCCGGTGAAGGAATAAACACCGATATGCGTGCTGTCAGGAAAGATTACTTTTTAGATCACGACCACAGTTCATATGTTGACCAGTGGGATTGGGAAAGAGTCATTACAGCTAAAGACAGAAACATCGATTTTCTGAAAATGATCGTAAATAAGATTTGGAAAGTATTTGTCGGGGCAGAAAAACATGTGCAGAGCTTGTTCCCGGCGCTGAAAGATTCCCGCTATCCAAATTTACCCGAAGAACTTTATTTTATACATGCAGAAGAACTGCTTGCAAAATATCCGGACCTTCCGAGGAAGCAAAGAGAAACTAAAATATTACAGGAGCATCCTGCAGTATTTATTATAGGCATCGGGTGGGTTTTAAAAGACGGCTATCCGCATGAAATGCGTG
>JANWKI010000117.1 GCA_025451455.1 Ignavibacteria bacterium | reverse complement strand
CACAAAACCCATGTTAAAAGGTGAACCTTTGAATAGTCCGGTGAGTGAATCAAACCTTGGCAGCACGGCATTTGGTGAAATCTCAGGGGAGTGAATAGTTGCGGGTACTAAGTAAACATGATTAACAAGGTAACTCACAAGTGCCAGCGCTGTAAAATTCAGCATTATGGTATTGATAACCTCATGAGAGCCGAACTTTGCCTTCAAAATTCCGGCAATCGATGCCCAGAAAGCACCGCCAGAAAATCCTGCAATAATGCACAAAGGTATAAGGATGTACCATGGAAGTGAAACAAAAGTAAATCCAACCCATGCCGAAGCGAATGCGCCTATATTGATCTGGCCTTCCGCCCCAATATTGAAAAGGCCTGCTTTAAATGCAATTGCAACCGATAGCCCGGTGAGTACAAGCGGGGTAGCTTTGAATAATACCTGACCGATTCAGTAAGAGTTTCCAAGCGTTTGTTCAAAAAGCTGAACGTAAACCGCAAAGGGGTCCTGACCGATAGCGGTAATAAACATTCCTCCAATAACCATTGAAATAACTATCGAAGCTACAGGACTGAGTATAAGTATTAACTTTTTATTGCGAGTATTCATTACTCATCTTTCGTTATTCATTGTTCATTGTATTGAGTTCCTGTCATGTATTTTCCTATCTCTACTTCATTTGTCAATGATGGGTCAAGAATTGCAGAGAACTTCCCGTTATAAATAACGGCAATTCTGTCAGAGAGCAAAAGCAATTCCTGGAGATCAGATGAAACCAGCAATACCCCTTTCCCATTTTCTCTTTGGTCAAGCAGTGATCTCTGAACAAAACCGGCAGCCTTAATATCGAGGCCCCGAGTAGGGTGGGAAGCAATTATCAGCTCTGTATCTTTAGTAAGCTCGCGGGAGACAACTACTTTTTGCTGGTTTCCGCCTGAGAGCGACCCCATCACCACTTCTACATCAGCGGGCCGGATATCATATCTTTCTATCAGATCATCAGTATAGCTGAAAACATTCTTGTTCTTAATTGCAAAAACTGTCGAGAATTTTTCCTCTCTTTGCCTCCCAAGCATTACGTTTTCAGCTATCGTATAATCAGATACCATTCCATACTTTTGCCTGTCCTGCGGAATATGGGCAATACTTATTTTATTATTCAGGGGCTTTCCGTTTACGATTACCTTTCCTTCAACAGCTTTTCTCATTCCGCTAATAGTTTCTATCAATTCTTTCTGTCCGTTACCTTCGACCCCTGCAATTCCCAAAATCTCTCCCGTTTTGATCTCAAAAGAAAGATGATTTACGGCAATTGACCTTTTATCATTCATTACTACCAACTCTCTAACGCTAAGTATAACTTCTCCTGGTAACGGTTTACTTTTTTCTGAAAATGCTTCCACCCGGCTGCCAATGATCATCTCTGCAAGTCTTCCGCTGTTTGTTGTACTGCTTTCGACCGTTCCGGCAACTTTCCCGTGTCTTAGTACTGTAATATTATCGCTGACTGACAGGACCTCGGAAAGTTTATGAGAGATGAGTATTATTGTTCTGCCTCCGGATTTCAGTTCTTTCAGAGTGAAAAATAACTCCTGGGATTCCTGCGGTGTCAGCACAGCGGTCGGTTCATCAAGAATAAGTATTTCTGCACTTCGGTAAAGTATTTTGATTATCTCGATTTTCTGCTGAGTTCCAACGGAGAGGTTTTCAACTTTTGCGTCAAGATCGATATTGATACCAAACTTTTCCGCAATATCTTTTATCCTTTTGCGGCATGAACTTTTATCTATAAGCCCGAGCACCGTGGTTGTTTCGTCCCCAAGTATGATATTTTCAAGCACAGTAAGTGTACCTGCCAGCATAAAATGCTGATGAACCATTCCAATACCTGTTTTAATTGCTGTAGAAGGGGAGTCAATCGATTTCTCGCTGCCACCTATAAAAATCTTTCCTTTATCAGGCCTGTACATTCCGTAAAGGATCTTCATCAGGGTGGATTTTCCCGCGCCGTTTTCGCCGACTACAGCGTGAATTTCCCCTTTTCGTACACTCAGATCAACTGAATCATTTGCCTTAATATTTTCACCAAATGCCTTGGTGATGCCCTTCATTTCTACTGCAAACATATCCACTCAAATGAAATTAATTAATTTTTGCCGCCAAACTGTTCAGTTCATTTCGTTGGTATGGTAATTTTCCCGTCGATAATATCCTGTCTGATAACTTCCACTTTTTTCCTTACATCATCGGGGATCATGTTCTTGTTCTTTTCGGAATAAACATAATCAATCCCTTTGGATTTCAATCCGAGTATTTCAACTCTTCCGCCTTTAAATGTTCCGGCTTTTACCTGATCGATCGTTTTATAGACTGCAACATCGACCATTTTCATCATACTGGTTATTATAAACCCCGGAGCTTCATCGTTCTGGTCAGAATCAACACCAATGGCATATTTCTTCATTTCCCGTGCTGCCTCAAATACTCCAAGCCCTGTAACTCCTGATGCATGATAAATAATATCAACACCATCTGAATACTGCCCGAGTGCCAGCTCTTTGCCCTTTCCCGGATTCTTGAATGCATCACCGGTTACACCGGCATAACCTATCAGAACAATGCAGTTCGGATTCGAATACTTCACACCGGCTTCATATGATACCTGGAATTTTTTTATCAAAGGAGATTCCATTCCTCCAACAAACCCGACTTTATTTGTTTTTGTCATAAGTCCCGCGATGGAACCGACAAGGAACGAACCTTCATCCTCCCTGAACTCAAGTGCAAGCAGGTTTGGAGGAATTGTTTTTGCAGGGTCAACGGTGTAATCAATGCAGCCGAATTTCTTATCGGGAAACTCAGCCGCCATTTTTGTGATCTCATCAGTGAAAATGAAACCAATTCCGAAAATAACACTTATATCCTTTCGCGAAGCAAACTGGCGGAGCGCGGCTTCTCTATCCGCGCCGGGACCGGGTTCAATGTATTCAAACTCGATTCCAAGCTCCAGTTTTGCTTTTTCAAGTCCGCGGTATGCCGCATCATTAAAGGATTTATCGCCCCTGCCGCCGACATCGAACACAAGCCCGACCTTAAATTTGCCTTTATCATTCTGTGTGCCCTCTTTTTTACCGCATGATGCCAGAAAAACTAATGAAAAAATAATAATCAGTATGTTTCTTATCAAAATTTTCCTTTGATTTGCCAACAGGCATTATTTCAAATCAGATTTTTAGAGTCTTGGTGCCTTTGTGGCTGTTTTTTTGTTCTAAATGTTCAATTTTATCAAAATTACTTCAATTTTATAAGAGGTGCAATTACATTTGTTAACATTCTTTTAACGCTAATTCACTATATTTGTACATTCCAAATTAAATAATTATATGCGTTCACTACTGATATTTCTTGTTTCTTTGCTTACCCTTTCTGCATTTTCACAAGAGAATCTCAAAGAAGTTACTATACTTCACTGGAATGATTTCCACGCACGCAATCAGGCTTACAGGGTTTCGAAAAAAGACTCGGCAACCGGCAAGCAGGTGTACTATGAAGTAGGCGGAGTTGGCAGCATGCTGGGCTATCTAAAAAAATACCGTACACCCAACTCACTGGTGCTTAATGCCGGTGATGATTTTCAGGGAACACCTATTTCCAATTTCACACGCGGGAAGTCTCAAATTGAACTGTTAAATCTATATAATATCGATGCATTTGTACTTGGCAACCATGAATTCGATTACAGCCAGTATTCGCTAGATTCGGCTTTAAAGCTTGCAAAATTTGATGTGCTCAGCGCTAATGTTTTTATGACATCAAAGAATTCTCTGATGGGGAAACCCAATGTTATTAAAACTATTAACGGTGTTAAGTTCGGAATTATCGGCATAACTTTGCCAGAGCTTTTTACAACTTCGCTGCCCAGGAATGTAACCGATCTCGTAATGCTTAATACTGATTCTGTTATACAGGAGGGAATTACAGATCTGAAAGCACGGAATGCTGATGTAATTATTCTCTTAACGCATGCAGGACTTGATACAGATAAGGAACTGGCTGCGAAGTTCTTTGGTGATGTTGATATTATTGTCGGCGGGCATTCGCATACAACACTCTACAAACCTGTAAGGGTAAACGGTGTGGTAATAGTACAGGCTGGTTCATATGGAAGAAACCTGGGGAAACTGGACCTGAAAATTGATGTTGATAAAGATACTATAATAAGCTCAAGCGGTTTGCTTATCGAGACTATCATGGATTCTGCAATAATAGATAAACAAGCACAGCAAATTGCTGATAATATGATAGCCCAGTATATGCCGGAGCTCAGCAAAGTTATAGGCACACTTGAAACTGACTGGAGAGCCGGGTATGGTGATGAAAGTAATTTAGGACAGTTCGAAGCCGATGCATTCAAAAATAAGACCGGCGCAGATATTGGTTTTGTAAATGGCGGGGGACTCAGGAAAAGCCTTTTCAAAGGAAATATATTAGTAAGTGATATATGGGAAATAAATCCGTTTGGCAATGAAGTGCAGGTGTTCACAGTTTCAGGGAAAGATCTCAGGCAGATGATAAAAAATAATATTAAGATAAGGCGGGAGAAGCAAAATGCCGGGGAAGGGGCTGAAATTCTTCAGACATCAGGGCTGAATTACTCATTTGATTCAAGGCTTGTAGATGCCGGAAGTGAGGATTTCCTCTTAAGCCTGAATATAGGCAGAACGGAAGTTCAGGATGACATGAATTATACGATAGCTACAAATAATTATGTAACAGGGCAGTTCAAAAAGTTCTTCGGCGATATTGGTATTGAGATCGAGCCAAAAGTTACAGGGTGGTTAGACAGGGATATCATTATTGAGACTGTAAAGGATATGAAGACGGTAAATACCGTGCTTGAAAAAAGGATTGTCGATGTGGCGAAGTGAAACGGCGCGAATGTGAAACGTCAAATGTGAAACGTGAAAAAAGCAATATTTAAAGTTTTTTGTTTCGAGGAGCGTTAGCGACGAAGCAATCTCATTGAACACCTTTCTTTGTGTTACCATGCCTGCCTTAGGAGGGTCTCCAATAAAAACCATTAGAATTACAGGAAGTTGTTAGGCATAAAACCAGGAAACATGTATAAATTTACTTTAATACTTTTATTCAATTTTTTGATTATTTCGGTTAGTAGTACACAGGAAGTGAAATTAGATGATAGAAACTCTTCACGGATTAATTTTAATAGTCTTGGTAATAATATGAAAAACTTGCCCTTCCAATTTGGAATTGAAATAGGAAAATCACTCAGGATTGATAAAAACGGTAATTTCATCAATTACGGAATAATTGGTTACGTTGATATTAATCTTCACAGGAATTTACTTTATCTTAAAATTGAAGGCGGAAGTATAAACGTTAACGATAGAATAAAAGATGAAGGTGAGGACTATAACAGAAATGCAGGCTTTCTATCACTGGGTCTTAACTATAATTTTATTAAAGCAAATAGAAATAGACTTTATCTACATGGTTGTTTGAGCGTTTATGGTAACGATTTTCTTCCGGTACTCTCAGGAAATTTAACATTCCGATACGTATATGTAATTAATGAAATTATCGGCATTTCAAGTTCTCTCCGTTTACCGTTTGTCCATAATTTTAACCCAGTTGTTTCTTTTGGAATCCAACTCTTTAATAATTAGATTTCAACCATAATGAAAAAAATACTTCTATATTAATAATTACACCCGTACATGCAGGGCGCTCGCAAAAAAAGAGTTTCCTTTTTTTCTTTTGCCTTTTACAAACATTTTCTTCTTAACATTTTTTTGCTTTTTTACTTTTGCCTTTTTACTTTACTAAGATCATCTTCTTAGAGTCTATCCTCAAGCCGTCAGCTTCCAGAACATAGAAGTAAACTCCGGAAGCCATATTGAGTGCTTTCAAATCTGCGCGGTAAACCCCGGCAGACTGGTTTTCGTTTACAAGCGTCTGGACTTCTTTACCTGTTATGTCATAAACTTTCAGTAATACACTGCTGTTTCTTGCAATGCTGTATACGATTG
>JANWKI010000116.1 GCA_025451455.1 Ignavibacteria bacterium | reverse complement strand
TTTGTCAGAAAATATAACAGCAATGGATGGCCAAGATGGACTAAAACAATTAATGGCGGTGGAAATTCTGAAGACAGGGCATGGGGAATAGTGGTTGATGAAGAAGATAATCTGTATGTTGGCGGTTTTGTTACAGATGAGTTTAACGGTACTGATTGTTATATTGCCAAGATCGGTAATTTTGGTTATTTGCTTTGGTCCAGAACCTATAACGGACCCGGAAATTCAACAGATAAGGCTTGGGGAATTGTGATTGATGAAGAAGATAATTCTGTTTATGTAACAGGAGAAACTTCAGATGCAAACCGTAATACTAATTATGTAACAATGAAATATGATACTTACGGCAACAGCGGATGGATCTCAGAATATAACGGCTCAGGAAACGGAACCGATATTGCAAGTGCAATCGGAATAATTGTAAATCCTGATAATTCCAAAAGTGTAGTTGTCACAGGCAAAAGCTGGGGAACCACAGAAACTTTTGATTATGCGACTGTGAGATATGATATTTCAGACGGCAGTTTGACACAGGTGAATACTTACAGCATGAACGGACTTAGCAATGATGTGGCAAGTGATATAGCAATTACACCTGATAACAATGTACTGATTACCGGTTACAGCCAGCTGATAATAGAAGCCCCGGTTGAACAGTCTTACGTTTCAACAATGATGATCAGCTGGAACAGTGCCGGCAGCCTGACTTCCGGGAATATTTTGCCTGAGAAATTTGAGCTGTTCCAGAATTACCCGAATCCGTTTAACCCTGAAACAAAGATAAAGTTCACGATCCCGGAGGCTTCTGTTGTACAGTTGAAGTTATACGATATTCTTGGAAGGCAGGTTGATATTTTGATCGATCAATATCTGATGAAGGGAACCCACGATATTACATATTCAAATTTGAATTTATCTTCAGGTACATATTTTTATGAGTTAAGAAGCGGCAAATACAGAGATATTAAGAAAATGACCTTAATTAAATAACCCAAATAAATAAATCAAACTCATAAAAAAATGGAAATCATAAAATTACATACTAATAGCCGCGATAGATACCAGGAAGTTGACCTTCTGAACAAGGAGGCAAAAACTTCCAGGAAATCTAACGGCAGCACTTCTTTAACAATGAGTAAAGAAGCAATATATATTGCACAGGATCTGGGTTATTCAGAAGGTCTTGCAAAAGCGTATTTTAATGCTGGAATATCCTGCCGGTTGTCCTCAACTTTTGAGTCCGCAATTGAGTATTTCAGGAAAGCCTTAGAGACTTACCGGTTACTGAAAGACTTTAAAGGAGAATCCAGAACAATAAATGCGCTTGCAAATGTATATTACAGCCTTGGTAATTTCAAGAAGGCTATAGAATATTACGACGAATGTATTTTTGTCCTTCAGTCATTGGGAGATCTGAAATTTGAAGCTATCGTGCTTACAAACAGGGGACTCTCGCTCCAGCAGTTTGGTGACCTTAAGGCATCATTGAATAATTATCTTGAATGCCTGAGCATTTATAAAAGCCTTGGTGAACCGGTTCACTATGCTTTGTTTAATAACCTTGGTTTAGTTTATCTGGATATGGGAAGGTACAATGAAGCATTGAAATACTTCATTGAAGCCCTGAAAAGGACTATGAAGAGCAATAATGTTATCGACCAGGGATATACACTTGCTAATATGGGCAGAGCTTATATCTATATGGAAGAACATTCAAATGCCATTACTTATCTTAGCGAAGCGATGATCATTATGAGAAAATTTGGTGACAGGCAGGCTGAAATACAGGTGTTCAGCAATCTTGGAAAAGCATATCTGAATCTTAAAAACTATCCTTTGGCTATTAAGTATTTCAACAGGGCACTAAAGTATTACAGGGAGATTGCCGATAGCAGTTCTGTTTCACATACTTTAAGTGAGCTTGGTGAAGTATACTTTGAGCTTAATGATTACATTTCCAGCAGGAAATACCTTACAGACGGGCTGGAGCTTGCAGTTAATATCAAGGATATGGTTAATGAAGTCAGAAATACTACAGGACTTGCTAAATTATATGTCAGGTTTCATGATACTGAAACTGCCAATATGTACCTGCAAAGAGCTGAAAAAATTGCCAAAAAAAGGATGTCGTTCAAAGAATTAAGCAAGATCTTTAAGATATACAGTGACATTCATGCTGCAACAGGGAATACTAAGGAAGCAAAGCTGTTTATAAGCAAGCATTATGAATGCTTAAAAGAGTTAGTTTGCATGGACCAGGAAAATAAGATAAACGCCATAATGATGGGACACATAAAAAGCACAGATTTCCCGAAAGATCTTTTTAAGAAAACGCATTTTGACACAAATTTAAAAAGAGCTTCCAGAACAGGAACAATATAGAATTGCTGTTCAAACCTTAATGTCAAGGCGGCCCCAAAAGCCGCCTTGTTATTTTTGTAAAAACGCTGTCAGGGTATTTATTGGATTAATTTAAGGAAATATCCGGGGGAAACCCGCGGCACACCATATCCGATGCAAATTATTGATAATATGGATTTGTTTTGATACTTTTATTTAATATTTAATAAATTAATTTTGTAAAAGAATATATATTAAGATCAAGTATAATGGCTTTATTGCAGTTTACAACACTTTCAAGAAAAAACCTTATGGCTTTTACCGGCTTGTTCCTTTGCTTTTTCCTGGTAATCCATCTGATTGGAAATCTGCAATTATTATTGCCTGAAGAAGATGCGCGTGAGAGTTTTAATAATTATTCAACAATGCTGGCAGGTTTCACCTTTATTAAAATTGTTTCCTATTTGTTATATACTACAATCATTCTGCATTTAGCAGATGCTCTTATTGTAACATTAAAAAACCGGAAAACTTCCGGAAAATACAAGTATGATAAGCGGGGTTCTGCCAGCAAATGGTATTCACGCAATATGGGAATATTGGGAATATTGACACTCATCTTCCTGGTAATTCACTTCAAGGATTTCTGGTATGAATATAAATTCGGTGCAGTACCATTGGATATTAACGGCAACAAAGACCTTTATGCAGTTGTTATGAACGTATTCAGTTCATGGTGGTATGTTCTTATTTATGTGTTATCTATAATAGCGCTGGGTTATCATTTGCTTCATGGTTTTTTCAGCGCTGCCCGTACTATTGGTTTGCATCATCCGGTTTATGCAGTATGGATTAAAGCAGCAGGCAGCATCTACAGCTATGCTATAACATTTGGATTTGCTTTTATCCCTCTCTATATTTATTTAACCCGCTATTTAAAATGAAACTAAACGCTAAAATTCCGGAAGGTCCCCTTGTAACGAAGTGGAGCCATTATAAAGAAAAAGCAAAGGTGGTAAATCCGGCAAACCGGAAAAAGCTGGATATCATAGTTGTTGGTACAGGACTGGCAGGAAGTTCAGCCGCGGCCTCTCTTGCGGAAATGGGCTACAATGTGCGGTCATTCTGCTTTCAGGATTCTGCCCGTAGAGCACATTCAGTTGCGGCGCAGGGAGGAGTTAATGCTGCCAAGAATTACAAGAATGACGGTGACAGCGTTTACCGCATGTTTTATGATACTATTAAAGGAGGCGATTTCCGCTCACGGGAAGCGAATGTTTACCGTTTGGCTGAATGCTCACTGAACCTAATCGACCAGGCGGTTGCGCAGGGTGTACCTTTTGCAAGAGAATACGGGGGATATTTAAATAACAGATCATTTGGAGGAGTGCAGGTTAGCCGCACATTTTATGCTCGCGGACAAACCGGGCAGCAATTGCTGCTGGGAGCATACCAGGCTTTAATGCGCCAGGCAGAAGCTAAAACGGTGAAGCTGTATACACGCCACGAAATGCTTGACCTCGTGGTGATTGACGGAAAAGCAAGAGGAATAATTGCCCGCAACCTTGATACAGGTGAGATCGAGCGGCACAGTGCACATGCAGTATTAATTGCCTCCGGCGGATTCGGGAAAATTTATTATCTATCAACATTGGCTATGGGATGCAATGGTTCTGCGATATGGCGGGCTCACAAGCACGGTGCGCTCATGGCAAGCCCAAGCTGGACCCAGATCCACCCAACATGCCTTCCTCAATCGGGAGATTACCAATCCAAACTGACATTGATGTCCGAATCGCTAAGAAATGACGGAAGGATATGGGTACCTAAAAAAGCGAACGAGCAAAGAGGTCCGAATGAAATACCGGAAGATGAACGCGATTATTATCTTGAAAGGCGTTATCCGGCATTTGGGAATCTTGCCCCAAGAGATATTTCATCCCGTGCCGCAAAAGAACGGATCGATGCCGGATTTGGGGTTGGCCCGCTGAAGAATGCTGTGTACCTGGATTTTTCGAAGGCTATAAAAGAGCAGGGAATAGACAAGATCAAAGAAAAATACGGCAATTTATTTGACATGTACAGGAAGATCACTTCAATCGATGCATATGAACAGCCAATGAAAATTTCACCGGCAGCTCATTTCTCCATGGGCGGTTTGTGGGTCGATTATGAGCTTATGACTACCATACCTGGACTTTTTGCTCTGGGTGAAGCTAATTTTGCCGATCACGGCGCAAACCGGCTTGGTGCAAACTCACTGCTTCAGGCATGCGTTGACGGATACTTCATTGCTCCCTACACTGTTTCAAATTATATGGCCGATGAGATCAAGACCGGAAAGATAAGCAGTGAAGCCAAAGAATTTGAAGAAGCAGAAAAAAATGTACGTAAACAGCTCGATGAACTGGCAAATAACAAAGGTACCAAACCTGCTGATTATTTCCATAAGAAACTGGGTAAGCTGTTATATGATAAGTGCGGATTGTCGCGATCAAAGAAGGGCCTCGAAGAGGCGATTGAAGGTATTAAATTACTTAGAGAAGAATTTAAGTCTGATATTATTGTACCCGGTTCCCCCGGGGAGATCAATGCAGAGCTCGAAAAGGCAGGAAGAGTTTCTGATTATCTTGAAATTGGAGAGCTGATGTGCAGGGATGCGCTTAGCCGCGAAGAATCATGCGGTGCGCATTTCAGAGAGGAGTATCAGACACAGGAAGGGGAGGCATTACGCAATGACGAAAAGTTCTGCTTTGTTTCTGCATGGGAGTGGGCAGGAAAAGATAAACAGCCGGTTCTTCATCCTGAACCGCTGCATTTTGAAAATGTAAAACTGAGTGTA
>JANWKI010000115.1 GCA_025451455.1 Ignavibacteria bacterium | reverse complement strand
TCATTTGGAACACCGAAAGATTCAACACGCAATACATACCGTAACTTCTTTAAGACACATGAAAGATGGCTCATAAGCGGGTTCAGGTGCGCAAAAGATGCTTGAGTTCAATTAGGAATAACTTTTTTCATTCTGCGGAGTCCTTCTGGGTCAAGCAGGAATCTAGATAAATTAAACAACTCCTAGTTCAAATAAAAAGTCTATATTATCTTTCATTATTTTTCTACGGACAGCCGGTTCAATCGCTTGACCTAAACAATAAATTGGATCGGATAATATATACATGTCAAATTTTACGTTTTCATATATCTTAATTTCACTATTATCTGGCGAACACTCAAAGCTATAATCAAATAAATCGCTCACCTTAATTGTTTTAGTCATTGATTTACTTCTTGAAATATGAATTATTTCAAATTGCATTGCACAGTTTTCAGCTTTCAGATTTATTTCCCAACTGAACACGTCTCGAAAAATTAAGATTGCAGGGGAAACCCAAAAATCAAAAGTGTTATCCCTTTTGTGTTCTTCAGGATAAATCCATTTAATGATATAATCAATATTAAATATCAAGTTATTAGTCGTTTCGTTAAAAGCTACAGAATAAATACAAGAATCATGCCATCCAAGCAATTCAAAATCAGCCTGGTTGAATACTTTTCTTTCTAATATTGGTTGTTCTAGCATATAGCAAAATTTAATATTTTAACAACTTAATTCCCTTCTTCGCGCGAATGAAAACGAAACATATTCAGTGTTTATCATAAATTTCAGTGTTATCTGCGTCCGGTTTTTTATCCTGAACTGGATTCACCTATTATTTTCTGATCAAAAAGAGCCCGAACCAGTCATTTGCATCATTCCATTTTTTTACAAATGTCAGGCCGGATTTCTGAATTAACTCCATGACCATTCCACCTGTAAACTTGTAGGAATTTTCGGTGTGAATAGTTTCGTTCTCTTTAAAGCTTATCGGCCCTGAGCCGTTCAGGCTGAATGACTGCTCGCATTTGGAGACTAAATGCATCTCTATTCTGCTTTCTTTTGCGTTGAAGAAAGCCCTGTGCTCAAAATTTGAAACATCGATACGGCTGGCAAGTTCATTGTTTATACGGTGCAGTAAATTAATGTTGAACTCCGCAGTAACACCCTTATTATCATTATAAGCAGTATTTAAAACATTAATATCTTTAACAAGATCAAATCCGACAAGCAGGGTATCTCCACTTTTCATACAATCCGAAATTTTCTTCATAAAGTCTTCGGCATGGGGCAAGTCAAAATTTCCGATACTTGAACCCAGAAAAACTATCAGTTTTGGCTCATTGACAGTTTCCTCAATTATCTCAAGGGCATCCAAATACTCGCCAATTGTACCTTTAATTCCAAGTCCCTCAAATTCATTGAGCAGTCTTTTTGAACTCTCAATCATTATAGCGGATACATCTATCGGCATATATGTAATATTTCCGTCCAGGCGCAGGAAAGCATTCAGAATATATCTCGTTTTAATCGAACTGCCGCTGCCAAGCTCAACAATTATCCGCTTATCAGCATTGCATTCTGCAATTTCATCTGAGTATTCTTTAAGAATAGAAGCTTCTGTTCTGGTAACATAATATTCAGGAGTATTACATATCTTCTCAAATAACAGCGAACCTTTTTCATCATAGAAATATTTTGGCAGTATGAATTTCCTTTTTGCCTTTAACCCGTTAATTATATCTTCAGCAAAAGTATTCTTGCCACTGGCACTCGGAGTGTGATAAATACTCAAACGATCGTTTATCACCTCTTCATTATACTCAAGTCCGGTATTTACCTTCTTTGCCAAAGTTTATTATTGAATTGATTTTTGGAGGCTTAATTTAGTAATTAATTTAATAAATTAACACAATAATATTTAAATATGATGACGTTATAATGAAAATAAGGGTCTAATGATCTGTTATTTCAGCACCGTAAACCTTTATTTCCGAACCTTTTGCGAAAGTAACATTAAATGGTGATTCAAGATTTAAAAACTCCCACTTTTCGCCATATATTTCAACAAAATCGAAGTTATGCTCAAATTTCCTGATCGGATATACCTCCCAAAACGGATGTTCTACTCTGTATGTTAATAGTCTTTTCTTCCCCGAGGTTCCGAAACCCCATTCATGCTCTTTAAAAAAATGCTCAATTGAATCCGCGGACGGCAAATACGGTTTATTTTCAGCTTCAATATTTATTTGATATTCTTTATGTGCAAATTCGATCGTATGGTTCAATAGAATTCTCCCGTTTTTTTCAATGCTGCTTTTCATCGGGATGCATTTGTAATTTTCTTTATATAGTGTATTTGCAATAAGGGGTATAATGGTTTTGGGAACAAATTCTCTGATAAAAACAACTCCTCGTTTATCCATGCTCTTTACGTAAAACCTCAGGTTTATCTCGGGGAAGTTAACATGAAAAGGGAATTTTATGCCTTTTACTTTCGTATCAAGAAAATCAAATGCTACAAGGCTTATGAATGCACTGCCCTCAATCGTATCTGCTTCGAGTCCGGGAGGCATAAATTGTGATAGAAAACCAGGATCAACTTTATAAGTAACCAGTACAAGATTCTCCCACCTGGCAGTAAAAAATGCTTTTTGTCCGGTTTTATTTTTCATACCAAAGTATCAGTAATCAGCGGCAGGCTCTTTATGAATGGATATCAGTACCCTGCTTATCAAATAAGCAATAATAGCTCCTGTAACAACATCACTGAACCAGTGCTGATGGTGGTATATTCTGCTTAAGCATGTTATCACGGCAAGAGAGTAGTAAAAAGATTTGAGATAAATATTTTCCGTAGTTGAAGCAAGGATAGTTGATAAGGCGAATGAAACAGATGCATGTCCTGAGAAATATGAGAATTGATCGTTACTGGTAAAATTCCAGCCGTTAAAAGCAAAATCACCGTGGTTAGTATACGGCCGCCACCTTCCGAAAGCAGATTTTACGATCAGCGTGATGAGACCTGAAAATACATATGCCTCCCCTGTGAGTAGTCCGGTTTCCCTTAGCTTGTAATTCTTTGAAAACAACC
Organism: Ignavibacteria bacterium; assembly: GCA_025451455.1. Lineage (GTDB taxonomy): Bacteria > Bacteroidota > Ignavibacteria > Tepidaquicellales > OLB5 > OLB5. The sequence continues at coordinate 16,995 of JANWKI010000115.1, read as the reverse complement.
CGGCCAGATAAAAAAGCAGAAAAATTATCAGAGTTGGCTGACCGTTGCCGTACCACCTCCCGAAAGTAAAAACTGAATCAATGATATTATTTTGAATACCGGTAATTAACTGCCCGATTGCAGGATCAAGGTAAAAAGCAGAAACAATAGCAAAAATTGCGGTAAGTGTCAGCGGCCAATATGTAAACATCCTTCTGAATGCCAATGGATACACTTTGACAAACGCATTTCCAATATGACGCAAATCGTCCTTTAATAGACTTTTCAATTTATTCTTTGCCTTTTGCTTTTTACTTTTTTACTTTTGCCTTTTTACCTTTGCCTTGAATCATCCCGCCCAGATAAGCCCGTCAACATTTTCCTGAAAATCCTTTAACCTGCACCATCCTTCCTTACCGTCAAGAGTCCTTATCAGGTACCAGTCACAAGTAAAATCATCAACGGTACCGTTTGAGTAATTGCATTTGGGTGAGATATCAGCTTTTACTATCATCAGTTTTGTTTTAGGAGAAAGATTAACAGAAACATCAGAGTTATCATCTCTCTCCTTTAAAAGCCTGAATGGATTCTTAACTTCACATTCCTGCTTCACATCATAGAATTCTTCCTCAACCGGGGTGAGTGCTTTCTTCTTCGTATCAAAATCATACTTAAGCTTAATGCTCCAGAAACCCATCCAGCCGTATTCAGTCAACGTACCATTGCCTGTCGCTTCAACACCAAAGTTAGATGGAAGATGTCCGCACGGGATTATCTTACCTCCGGAAAACTGGTAAAAGTACATATCGTTTTGATCGCTTGCACCGTATCCTTTAACCATGACTTCCTTCAGATTATCATTCCTGTTAATATCAATTATTTCTATGGAATAATCATAAGTGTCATAAAACACACCCGTAATTTTTTCATCATTTATCATTAGAATGAATTCCATACTATCTTCGTGGTAACTACATTTGATCGCTTCCTCAATTCTGTCAAAATTCAAGTCGGCGTGGATTGTAGTATCAGACCAGTTTGAGAAACTTCTGACAGTTAATGCAAACAATAAAAAAGTTAAGAATACTTTCATATAAATTATGTTTAATTCAGATTCAGTTTATTCTTTACCAATGCCCAGCTTGCCAAAGTCATGCCGTCATATATCTCATTTGAATTTACCATATCTTCAATTTCTTTGTACGAATATGCAATTATTTCAAATTCTTCCGACTCGTCTTTTTTGAACTCGTTTGAAGGTCTAAGGTTCCGCGCAATATAAACTTTACAAATTTCATTTGTTACACCGTTATACGGATTAAACTCACCTGCATATTGAAGCTCCCCGTTAAAACCTGTTTCCTCGATAAGTTCTTTCCTTGCCTCTGCTATGTAATTATTTTCCGCCTTTACTCCACCGCCGGGAAATTCAAGGCTGAATCTGTCGTTCAGGTAACGAAACTGCCTTACAAGAATTATCTTTCCATCATCGTTTACTGGAACAATAAATGCGGAACCATGGGTGAAAGCGTAATGATATTCTCCCTCAACCCCGTTAGGTAAAAGGTATTTATCAACTTTATAGCTCCACCAGCTGTTAACAAATTTAGTGATTGTGGATAGTTTTTTCCATTTTTGTAATTTCATGTCAATATAACCGGTAATTGCAAAATCATTGAAAATACCTTAATAATTCCGTAAATTTGTGAATAAACTTTTAATTAAAAATGGCAAAGTCTAAGTACGTCTCCAACAAAAACGAAACAATTCCTTTGTTTAAGAATCGTTTCCTTGAGTATTTTTCTCATATCCATCCGGTTACTCCAGTGATAGTTTTCGTTCCGGTAATACTTGCCTGTTCATACTTTGGCTTTTTAATAACACCGGTTGCAAACGGAATTATTGCCTTCCTGGGCGGCATATTGCTTTGGACCCTGATAGAATATATTATTCACAGATGGGTTTTTCATTATCCCCCAAAAACGGAAACAGGAAAGAAGATACATTTTTTGGTACATGGAATTCATCATGACTACCCCAGGGATGCAACGAGGCTCGTAATGCCTTTACTTGTGAGCTTGCCGCTTGCTACATTTTTCTTTTACCTGTTTATGCTTCTTTTCGGAAAGTATTATCTTGTAACCTTTGCCGGATTTGTACTTGGGTATGTCAGTTATGATTCGATCCACTACGCAACACACCATATAAATCTGAAAGGAAGGCTTGGCTCATTTCTCCGCTCATACCACCTGCGTCACCATTATGAAGATGAACACACTGCTTATGGTGTATCCAATCCTCTTTGGGACTATGTTTTCAGAACTATACCAAGCTATATGCTCGATCTGAAAAAGGTACCCGATATTGAAATTGATGTTGACTCTCAGCATGAGAAGAAAGAGCAGGACGGGTCAGTTGTAAATAGTTAAAGGTATTTTTAATACGATAGATTTCAGGGGATTCTGCAAAGGATCCCTTTTTTTATTTGCTTATTCACCAATAATTGTAACTGTTAATTTCCTGCTGCCTCCATCATTTCTGTGTTCACAAAGATAAATTCCCTGCCACGAGCCAAGGTTTAATTTCCCGTTTGTAACAGGAATTGTGATGCCTGAACCAAGTATTGATGTTTTTATATGGGAAGTCATATCGTCAGGGCCTTCGAGAGTATGCTCATAATAATCTGCTTCTTCAGGGACCATTATGTTAAAGTGAGTCTCCATATCCCTTCTGACTGAGGGATCAGCGTTTTCGTTTATCGAAAGCGATGCCGAAGTATGTTTGATGAAAATATGGGCAAGTCCGGATTTAATGCTCTTCAGTTCGGGGATGTTACTGATGACCTCAGAAGTTATAATATGAAAACCCCTTGTCCGCGGCTTCAGGCTGAATTCTTTCTGAATAACCGGCATCTAATGCTTGCCGTTTGTATTTAACTTCTCTTCCTTCTTCTTCTTTTCGTCGTCATATGATGTCTTGAAAATGAAAAACATGTATGCAAGGAACAGAAGCACTCCAATTACTCCGAATATTAATATTGCTCCATCCATAATAACAAATTTGAAATTTTGAGTTGTTTGATAGCTAAAATAACCAAGTAATTCAGCAATTAACAGGAAAGAATGTGAAGACTAACAGAACTGTGGTTTTAGTTAATTACCATTTCTTATTTTTCGCATATGTAACTGATTCTTTTACAAGTTCTTTAAGGATTTTCACATCAACATCTTCCAGTTTTTTGATATATAGACACGCTTTCGTTGTTTTTACTTTGCCGAGTTTTTTCATCAGCTCCGGGTATCTTTTGAATCCGGCCATAATGTAAATCGTCAATGCCTGTTTGCGGGGAGAAAACGCGGCAAGCGGCCAGTCGGCTGTTTTACCGTTTGCGTATGTAAGTGTATAGGTGCCGAATCCGACAATTGCTGTTCCCCACATCTTCGCATCTTTTCTAGTGACTTTTTTCATCAGTTCCATTACTTTAAAGCAATCATCTCTTCTTTCTTTATCTGTAATTGCATTCAGGAACTTCTTAACACTTGCATTATTTACTTTTGTTTTTGGCTCAGCCATTTTATTAAAATATATTAATTATGGATGATTATTTTTTCGAAAGCGATTTATCTATCTTCTCAAGAAGTGCGGTCATTTTTTCAAGAAGCTCAATTTGCCTGTCACCACCATAGTTGTTTCCGGCCATCATTCCTGATTTTATCTTTTCCCGCTGGTCAAGCACTCTCGCGGAAAATATGTGCATCTTTAATGCCAACAAGTTTCATCTGGTTGCCGCTGTGCTCACTTTGTCCCGCTGTTTCTACCTTCAGCATTGCGAGATTAAAATGCTTAAGCACCGGACCCTCGTAAAAAGTTAAGTCCTGTATATTTTCAAGCGGGATAGTTTTATCAATAGTGAACAATATCCCCATTCTGAACCTGAGGTGTTTTTCGGTGAGCACGCAAAAGAGCCTCTCATAAAAATGGCCGCTGTACCACTGCCCAACACCGCAAACCCAGATAATTGCCAGAGGAATTCCAACAACGGTTATTAAAAGAATGCCTAATACATAAACAAGAATATATGTTTTTACAATTGGGTTGAATTCTGCCTGAATGAGAATTTTTTCATTTTCTTCCATATTCAAAAATAACTAAAATGATTGATATTTTTGAGGATAATAATGCGACTTTACCAGACTTCGGGGCATCTAATTAAAGATAGATACTTTTTCTAAACTCAAAACATAAAAAAGTGAAGAATTTCAGTGTAAAATTACTTGCTTCTGCCCTGTTCATAATTACTTTCTGCAACAGTATAATGGCTGATGAATATGCCGAAAAGCTGGATAAGCTCATGAGAGAATTCGATGAGATCGGGATGTTTTCAGGCACTGTACTTCTTGCAAAGGATAATGTTCCGGTTTTTGAAAAATCCTACGGATACGCCGATTGGGAGAAGAGAATTCCCAATACAACCGAAACATTATTCCGCATTGGTTCGCTCAATAAGATGTTCACTCATTCAATGATAAACCAGCTTCAAAATGAAGGAAAGCTGAAATTAAGCGACCCATTAAATAAATATCTCGATATTTACCCTGAAGAAACCGGCTCAAAAATTACAATTCAAATGCTGGTTGAAATGAAAGCGGGACTTGGTGATTACCTGAATGACCCCGCATTCAATAATGACCGCTCAAAATTCAAGACTGTAAATGATTTCCTTGAACTGATAAAAAATGAACCTCTTTTATTTGAGCCTGGTACATCGGAAAGATATTCAAATTCAGGTTATGCAGTGCTTGGCGGTGTAATTGAAAAAGTAACGGGAAAATCATATGCTGAAAATCTTAAGGAAAGATTCCTGGACCCGCTTGGAATGACAAATACTCATTACAAACTAATTGGCGAAAAGCTTGATAACACTGCAACAGGTACGATGATAACATTTTCAGGTAACAAAATAAATTCAAAGATGGAAGAACAGCCTTCACCTGCCGGCGGAATGTTCTCTACCCCGCGCGACCTGCTGACCTTTGATTCCGAGCTTAGGAAAACCGGCATTATGAGCCTTGGCATCAGGGCCGGTGGAACACAGGTTTGGAATGCAATACTTGCTCAGATGAAAGACGGATATACACTTATTATTACCTCAAATTTCGGGAAAGCTTCGGAAGAAGTACTGGCAAGATTTCAAAAGATCTTTAAGGGAGATCCGTACCCTGCCCCGGGAATTACCATGGAAATGGAGATGTACAAAATATTAACTGAAAGCGGTCCTGCCGGCCTGAAAAAAAACCTGAAACAGATTCTCGAAAATAACGACCGTGAATACAACGATATGCACCTGAATTTCTTTGGTTACCAATTAATGCAATCCGGCAAGCTTGAGAAGGCAATTGAAGTATTCAGGCTGAACACTGAACTCTTTCCTGAGGTAATTAACGTGTGGGATAGCCTTGCAGAAGCTTATATGAATAAAGGAAACAGCCAGCTTGCAATTGAAAATTATAAAAAGGTGCTGGAGATGGATCCGGGCAACAAGAATGCTGCGAAAATGCTTGAGAAACTCTCGAAGTAAAGCGGTGATATTTCATTAAGCAGATCTATTCAAAATAAAACCAGGCTTCATCATTTTTAATGCTTACCCTAAGCCTGTTATAGGTTTTCTCCAGCGGCTGAGTTGATGATGCGAGCCTTACTTTCATCCTGCTGAGCTTATTGAGAGAACCGTTATCTTTTACATTAATAATTATTTTCCCGCTGGTTTTATGAGTATAAGTGCCCGCAGATTCTTCATAACCCGAGGCAAGAAGTGCTGACCTTAGTATTTTGTTTTCCTGCTCTGATGCATTTACATATAACTCTTCGATATTTTTGAATAGCACATTATCTACCGGCGGGCCGGCTTCTGCCCTGATGAATGTCTTCATCGTAACGCCTGTTGCCAGTGAATCTTTCAGCCCGATCTTTTCATACATCCCCGATGAATATGTACTGATAAAAGGAATGATACGGGACTGTGTGAGATTTTTCCAGTTTAATAATGGCAGTATCTCATCCAGCTGGTACCCGCTGCCGGTACTGGTGTTTACTTCTAATGCAGACTCCGTGAATTTTTTCCAGGCTGCCATTAATGAATCCTTCATACCGGTTTTTCTGGACTGCATAACAACATTCAGCCCGCCCGCCTGGTTTTCATAAAATCCCCTTGCTTCGCTGATATGAAAAAAGTTTTCACGGCCTATAAGGAATAGATCATAACTGGGTTTTCCTGCCATATTTGTAGTATCTGAAAAAGACACGGCAAAAATTTTAGTCAGAAAATCATCTGATTTGATTGACCTGACCGTTGCAGTATCAAGTATCAAATCTACGTGCCCAAGATAAACCTCAGGCAAACCCGATTGTTTATCAGACGAACAGCCTGAAAGCAATATTACAATATATGCAGCAAGAAACAGAGATATTTTATTCATTTTCCTTTGGTTTTCGTGTAAAAAGAATACAAATTTAAGGGAAATTTGGATTAGTGAAAAGTCAACATTGAATACACATTACCCCGTTGTTTAGTGTTGTCACCAACAACAAATATTTGCAATTTTCCCCGTTGTTGGTGTTGTCACCAACAACAAATATGTGCTATTGATCACATGACCATCATCAGTGAAAACAATTTACCTTTCAGGGCTAAAGCCCTCATTTCTTAGCAATAATTTACCACGACCTGAAGGTCGTGGCTACATAGTAAATTTATCTGCGAAATTCCGTTTCATCCGTGTCATCTGTGTTCTATTATCTGGATAACTGCCTTCGCAGGTATGACATTGTTTAATAAGAGTTTTTGAATCCACTTTTATCAGTTTAATCTATGTTCCGCTTTTTTGTTTAAAATTTGTAATTTGTAATTCCTAATTGGTAATCACTCTTCATCACTTCTTAACTTCTCCAGGACTGAAAAATCCTCAAGTGTTGTAGTATCACCGCTTACGGAGCCCTGTGTTGCAATTTCCCTTAAGAGCCTGCGCATAATTTTACCACTGCGGGTTTTGGGGAGCATTTCTGTGAACCTTATCTCATGCGGCCTTGCAAGCGCGCCAATTTGTTTGGTGACCCATTCCTTAAGCTCGGCATTTAGTTCATCGCTTGGCTGGAATTTTCCTTCAAGTGTTACAAATGCAGAAATTGCACTGCCTCTTAAGTCATCGGGCTTACCTACAACAGCGGCCTCCGCGACCTTGGGGTGTGAAACTAATGCAGACTCAACCTCAGCTGTTCCTATCCTGTGACCGCTAACATTTATTACATCATCAACCCTGCCCATTATCCAGAAGTAACCGTCTTTATCTTTGCGCGCGCCGTCACCTGTAAAATAAATACCCGGGAATTCGCTCCAGTACTGCTTTTTATATCTGTCATCATCTCCCCAAATTGTCCGGAGCATTGAAGGCCACGGCTGGCGTACTACAAAATATCCTCCTTCATTAGCTTTGCACGGTCTTCCTTCCTTGGAAACAACTTCAGGTACAATACCAAAGAACGGCAAAGTAGCAGTACCCGGTTTTGTTGGTGTTGCCCCGGGAAGCGGAGTAACCATAATAGCACCTGTTTCTGTCTGCCACCACGTGTCAACTATCGGGCACTTACCTTTCCCGATAACTTTATAATACCACATCCACGCCTCCGGATTTATCGGCTCACCGACAGTTCCAAGAAGCCTCAGAGAATCCAGTTTATGCCTCAGCGGCCACTCCTCGCCCCATTTTATAAATGCGCGGATTGCTGTGGGAGCTGTATAGAATATATTTACTTTGTACTTATCAATTATCTCCCAGAACCTGTCGGGATCGGGGTGATTGGGCGAGCCTTCGTACATCAGGGTTGTTGCCCCGTTTAACAGCGGGCCGTAAACTACATATGAGTGCCCTGTTACCCAGCCTGCATCAGCAGTACACCAGTAGATGTCTTCATCCTTTATATCAAAAACAAACTTAGTAGTTAAATATACCTGCACCGCATAACCGCCTGTTGTATGAAGGATCCCTTTTGGTTTGCCTGTAGTTCCGCTTGTATATAAAATATACAGCGGGTGTTCAGAATCAAGCTGTTCTGCCGGGGAGACATCATCAACACCCTTCATCAGTTCATCGTACCAATGGTCTCTTCCGTAATGGAAAGCGACCTCCTGTCCGGTACGCTTTACGACTATTACATTTTCAATTGTCGGGCAATCGGGCATAGCTTCATCAACTGCATCTTTAAGCTTTACAATAGTTCCGCGCCTGAAGCCGCCATCTGCGGTAATAACCATTTTAGCCTGTGCATCATTAATCCTATCAACCAGGGCAGAAGATGAAAAACCCCCGAATATTATTGAATGGACTGCCCCGATCCTGGTACATGCAAGCATGGCCACCGCAATTTCAGGGATCATCGGCATGTAGATACAGATACGGTCCCCTTTCTCGATCCCCATTTTTTTCAGGACATTGGAAAACTTGCAGACCTGACGGTGAAGCTCCTGGTAAGTCCACGTTGCGGTCTCACCATTTTCACCCTCCCATATAATAGCCGCTTTAGTCCGCTTCCATGAATTCAAGTGCCTGTCCAGGCAGTTATAACTCATATTCATCTTGCCGCCCACAAACCATTTTGAATGAGGCGATTTCCACTGCAGTACTTTTTTCCATTTCCTGAACCAGTGAAGCTCATCGGCAATTTTAGCCCAGAATTTTTCCGGTGTTCTGATTGATTCATTGTACATTTTTTTGTACTGGGCCATTGATTTAATATGTGCCTTCTTTGAAAACTCAGGCTTCGGCTTGAATAAACGTTTTTCTTTTTCCAGTGAAGTAAATTTAGTATCTGTCATTTTTTTGTAATTAAAATAGTTCGCTTATCTGCAAGTATAATTCTATTTTGGTAAAGTTGCAATTTATATAAGTTAAAGGGGGTTATTAGTGGTATGTTATTAGCTTGATGAGGCATAATAAGGCATAAACCTTGTTCTAAGCATAAGAGGTTAACGGGAACAAGGACAAAAAATTCAAGTTTAATAGAATAAATATTTATTTAGCTTTGCACATATGACATTTTTAAATCCTGCACTTTTATGGGGTCTTGTGGCAATATCGATCCCGATATTGATTCACATTTTTAATCTGAAAAGAACAAAAAAGATCGAATTTTCGACCCTTATGTTCCTGAAGGAGATCGAGCAGTCAAAATACAAGCGTATCAAGCTTAAACAGCTGCTGATACTTCTGTGCAGGATAGCTTTCATCATTATGCTTGTATTAATGTTTGCCAGGCCTTTTGATACCGGGTACCTTGGTTCAGCCGGTAAAAAAGCCAGGAGTTCGGTACTTATCATTCTTGATGATTCTTTCAGTATGCAGGCAAGAGATGCCAGCGGAAATAATTTTGGGAATGCCAAATCGAAGATCAGAGAAACACTGGATATACTGGGTGAAGATGATGAAATATTTTTTGCAACAATATCCGGCATTAATGACCCCGCACGGAATATTCCGGTTAAGGATGTAAATAAACTGAGGGATTCAATTGAAGGCATAAAAACTTCAGACATTTCAAGGAATATGAATGAAGTGTTTTACTTTGCCAAAGAGATAATCCAATCGGCATCAAACTCCTACAGGGAAGTTTACATTTTTACTGACGGGCAAAAGAGCTTTATTACAAATGAAGCTCTGGTTATGAAAGAGCTTAAAGCAGATGAGCGGACAAAAGTGAATTTTGTACTTATAGGACAAAGACAGGCAAACAATATTTCTATAGATACAATAAACTTAACCACAAAGATCTTTGAGAAAAATAAACCGGTTAAGATAAAGGTAACAATAAATAACCACAACAGCTTCAATGCTTCAAACAAGAGTGTTGCTTTAAATTACGGTGCTCTCAAAGATGAGAAAGTAATTGATATTCCATCAAACTCAAGCGTTGATGTTGAATTTTTATTCAAACCTTCTGTTTCCGGTTATTCAGGCGGATTTATTGAACTAGGACAAAGTGAGATCTCGGATGACGAAATATCCGGGGATAACAGGCAGTATTTTACGTTCTTCGTCCCGGAAGAGATACGTGTGCTGCTAGTATCGGGAAGCCCGGGAGCACTTGATTTTCTGAATCTGGCTTTGTTGTCTTCTGAGGAACTTATGAAGGATTCAAACGGTATAAAAAATAAATATTTCAATATAAAGCAGCTTTCACCCGAGGCATTTACCGGCAAAAATCTGAATGATCATGATGCAGTTGTATTTGTAAACAAACAGCAATTCTCTCAAAGCGAATCCCAAAAACTTAAAGAGCATATTGAAAGCGGAGGCGGTGTTATTATTTATCCGGGAAACTTAAGCCGGGAGGAAAATTACAATACTGTTTTAATGAAGGAACTTGGATTACCATACATAAACCCGCGTTACAGTTCAGCAGACGGATCGTACAAATTTGATAAAATAGGTTTTGAGCATCCGATATTTGAAGGGATCTTTAAAAAAGGAACTGATGGCAGGAACCTGAATTTTGATTCGCCGGAAGTTAGAAGCGGTATTGACCTTTCAACAGGAGAAAATTCGATCCCCCTTATTACTTTGAATAACGGTAAAAATTTTCTCGTCGAATATTCTTTAGGTAAAGGCAAACTGCTGATGTTTTCTGTTTCACCTGATATGAATAATTCCGATTATCCTGCAAAAAATCTTTTTTCCCCGATTACAGTACGAAGCATTCTTTATGCCGCAAATATAAATAACATAAAACCAGCCGTCACAGGAAAAGATTACTTCATAGACCCCGAGGCGCTTGGCAAAAACAGTGATACCTTAACTATTACACATTCAGCCGTGCAGCCCGGAAAGAATTTACCTGTCAGCATAGGAGGTTCACTTATTAATCTTAAAGATGAAATTGATTTCACATCAGGTTATTCAATAAGTTCAGGCAGTAAAAAATTGTATGAATTCCCTGCCAATTACAATAAGGCTGAGTCTCAAACGGCAAAAATGAGCCCTGATGAGCTCTCTGGCTATCTTAAGGAGCGTTACGAGCTTAAGGCAAATATTATCAAGCCTCAGGAAACAGTAAAGGCATCAATAATGGAATTGAGGACAGGTAAGGATATTTGGCAATATTTCCTGATTTTAGGCTTAATTTTTATTGCAATTGAATATTTTTTGTCAAGATCAATTACTAAAGGAAAGCCATCTTGATTTTTAAACTTTCAAATAATGTTTTTTATGAGTATATTTAAGTCCTTAAAAATAAAGCGATTACAAGAATATTATAAAAAATAGGAGATTTCCAGAAATGAGATTCATTAAGATAATTTCGTTGATTTTTGTTTTAACAGCATCAGTAATTTTTTATGCATGCAATTCAGCCGAGCAGACAACTGCAAAGATTGCATACGGTCAGGGTGATTTTAAGAAGGCTGAAGTGGAATTCGATAAAGAGACAAAGCAAAATCCGGCCAATGAAGAAGCATGGTTCTATCTTGCAATGTGCAGGGCTCAGTTAGGTAAAGCTGAAGGTGTAAAAACGGCTATGACTCAATACACTGGTATCGGGAAGAATTCATTCAAGGGAGACCTGACCCAGATGTGGGGCGCGATGTATGATGCAGGTTTTAACGAATATGAACAGGGCGAAAAGATAGCTAAGGAAAACAAAGATGCAGAGGCTGTAAAGAAATTCGGAGAATCATTAAATCACTTTGAAATTGCGCTGGCGCTGCTGCCTGATAGTGCATTTGTCAAAGATAACATTACTGCAATAAACGGCAGGATCAACACAATATTGGTAAAGCCTACAATTGATAAAGGTGTTGAGCTTGAAAAGAAGGGCGATTACGAAGGAGCACTCACCGAGTATAACAAGGGACTTGCTAAGGTAAGCAAAGGCTCTGGAGCATATGAAGTGATCATTTATAATGTCAGCCTTGCCAATTTAAAATGGGGTGAAAGCTTAAGGGAGAAAAATCAGGACGATCCGATTTATAAGACCAAATACGAAGCGGCCATGCCATACCTCGAAGAACTTACCTCCTCAAAAGATAAAGATAATAAACTGAATGCATATGAATTACTTATCCAGGTCTATGCAAATCTTGGCATGACCGAAAAAGCAACTGATGCAATTAAAAAAAGAGACGAATTAAAGGAACAGAAGTAATATAATGTCATCACCAAATTCTTCAAAATGGTTTTGGGGTATTTTTCTCAGCCTTGTTTTCATTGGGTTGGTATTTGTTTCTGTCAGTTTCCTTGTATTTGCCTCTGCTTTAAAAAGAGACGGCGGTGAGTTTATTTCAGGCTCATCAGGCGATAAGATTGCGATTGTTGAGCTTAATGATGTAATTGTAACTTCTGAAAAAATTGTTGAGCAGATAAAGAAATACCGCGAGGATAAATCAATAAAGGCCATCATACTCAGGGTAAATACACCCGGGGGCGGTGTTGCAGCATCGCAGGAAATATACGAAGAAGTAAAACGCACAAGAGATAGCGGCAAAATTATTGTAGTTTCAATGGGCTCAATTGCTGCAAGCGGCGGCTACTACGTTGCAGTCGGATCAAGCCTGATAATTGCAAACCCGGGGACGCTTACCGGAAGCATTGGTGTAATAGCTCAGTTTATGAGTTTAAAGGATCTTGCAGAAAAGCTTGGGATTTCTTATACTACAATTAAGAGCGGTAACCTGAAAGATGCCGGTAATCCTTTCAGGCAGATGAATGATTCTGACAAAGCATATTTCCAGGATGTAGTTGATAACAGCTTTGGTCAGTTCCTTGATGTTGTTGCTAAAGAACGGAAGATGGATATGACAACACTTATGAAATATGCAAGCGGAAGGGTTTTTACCGGCTTACAGGCAAAGGAGTATGGCCTGATTGATTCGCTCGGGACATTTGAAGATGCCATCAGGATAACTTCAAAAATGGCAGGGATCGAAGGTGAACCCCGGATAGTAAGAGAAAAAAAGAAATTCTCATGGTTTGAAGAATTCCTTGGCACTAAAATTGAAGATGTTACCGATATTAAGGATAAGCTCTTTGATGAACCGATACTTCAGTATAAGTTTCAGCCTTAATTTATAACAGCAAATAAATTTATTAAAGTATAAGTTAAACTATTTACAGAACAATCTAGAATGACAAGAGCAGACATCGCCAACAAGATTGCAAATGCAACAGGCCTCAGCAAAGTGGAAACCGAAACAGTTGTGGAAGGTTTCATTCTTTGCGTTATAGATGCGCTGAAAGAGCAGGAAAGCATCGAAATAAGGGGATTCGGCACTTTTAAGGTCAAGGAGCGCAATCCCAGGATAGCACGCAATCCCAAGACAGGCGCTAAGGTTGAGCTTGGGCGCAGGTTTGTACCGATGTTCAAGGTCTCAAAGGAATTCAAGAAATCTGTAAATGACAGTTTGCTTGTTAAGTATAAAGATAAAAAGTAAGAATAATTAACAATAATAATATAATAAAGGAGAAGTAATGCCGAGCGGTAAAAAAAGAAAACGCCATAAAATGGCCACTCACAAGAGAAAGAAAAGACTGAGGAAGAACAGGCATAAGAAGAGAGGCAAATAGGCTTCTGAGTTAGAAAGTTCGTAAAGTTTAAAAGTTATAAGGTTTTATAATTTCGCAAACATTTGTTTTTTTCCTCATAATCGAATAGCAATCAAAAGCATTTTTGAAACTGTAAAAAGTAATTCAAAAGTGCTTTTTGCATTTTTACATCTTCACATCTTCTCCATTTTCTCTCTTTTCATCTTCTCATCTTCTAATCTTTAAATCTTCTCATCTTCTAATCTTTAAATCTTTTCATCTTCACATATTCTCATCTTTTCATCTCCTCACCTGGTAATTCGGTGCTTCCTTCGTTACAATTACATCATGGGGATGTGATTCTTTAAGCCCTGCGCCGGTTATTTCAATGAACTTAGCATTCTTCTGCAGTTCTGCAATAGTTTCGCATCCGCAATAGCCCATGGCCGCCCTCAAGCCCCCAACCATCTGGTATATCACATCTGAAAGCGGTCCTTTATACGGAACCCTTCCTTCAATACCTTCCGGTACCATCTTGGAAAGTTCCTGTTCGGAATCCTGAAAATACCTGTCCCCGCTTCCCGCTTTCATCGCTTCAAGCGAGCCCATCCCGCGGTACATCTTAAATACGCGGCCTTCGTAGAGTACTTTCTCGCCGGGTGATTCTTCAGTGCCTGCAAGCAATCCGCCGACCATAATACAATCAGCCCCCGCTGCTATAGCTTTGGGGATATCGCCCGTTTGTTTTATGCCGCCATCAGAAATAACAGGGATATTAAATTTCTTTGCTGCCGATACGGCATTGAATACCGCCGTTATCTGCGGCATCCCGACCCCGGCAACTATCCTTGTAGTGCAGATCGACCCTGCACCAATACCTACTTTCACACCATCTACTCCTGCTTTTATCAGTGCAAGGGTTCCTTCGGCTGTTGCCACATTACCGGCAATTACTTCAATATCAAATTTCTTTTTGATCTGTTTTACTATGTTGATAACACCGGCAGAATGTCCGTGGGCTGTATCAACAACTACAACATCCACGCTTGCTTTCACAAGTGCTGCTACCCTATCCAGGGTATCGCCTGATATTCCGACTGCAGCCCCGCAAATAAGCCTGCCGTGGGAATCCTTTGCAGCAAAGGGGTGTTTCTTCCGCTTGATGATATCTTTGAATGTGATAAGCCCCCTTATCTTCCCGTTCTTATCTACAACGGGCAGTTTTTCGACCTTATACTTCTGCAGTATCCTTTCAGCCTGTTCAAGTGTTGTGCCAACCGGTGCCGTGATAAGATTTTCAGTTGTCATCAGCTCTGAGACCTTTGTCTTTTGATTCGGCTCGAATCTCAGGTCACGGTTTGTCAAAACGCCAATGAGTTCATTCTTATCATTAATGATGGGGAAACCTGATATTTTATAACGCTCCATTAACCGGTTTGCGTCTCCAACGGTCTGATTCACTTTTAATGTTATCGGGTCGAGTATCATTCCGCTTTCGCTGCGTTTTACCCTGTCAACTTCCGATGCCTGTTTTTCAATGGACATATTCTTGTGTAATATGCCAATGCCGCCTTCTCGTGCCATTGCAATTGCAAGTTCGGATTCGGTAACAGTATCCATAGCCGAAGATAATATCGGAGTATTGAGCTTAAGGTTCCTGGTTAATCTGGTGGAGATGTTTACGTCCCTGGGTAAGACCTTTGATTTTGCGGGTACGAGCAAAATATCATCAAAGGTTATCGCTTTTGAGATTATTTTTTGTTGTGCCATAGCAAATATAGCTAAAAAAAGATTAAATTAAAAATAACCTTTGCATTCCCTGAAAAAATGTCGGCAAATACCATAAAATAGCGTGTCACACCAGCCCCGTATCAAGTACGGGATAAACTCCGGCTGGTGTCTGGACTAATATTATTAATTCATGATTAATTGAAGCCTGCACGATAATCCAAAACAGCTCGTATCAAATTTTTCACATTTCGTACATCTTGCGCTTAGGAGGATTGTCCTCTGGATACCAGCTTTCGCTGGTATGACACATAGAATAAGGGTTACATCTCTCCTGCTTGTCATTCCCGCGCTGCAACCGCAAAGTGCCTGTGAACCTTCAAACTTTCAAACCTTCTAACCTTCTAACCTTCTAACTTTTAATATTGATATTGACGAAACAAACCGTCATTTTTGCATAACTTTTAAATACAAACATTATGGCAGATAGTAACAGATCAGGTTTCACGGCATTTGCAGTAATAATGGCACTTGGGCTTATTATTACCGGGCTTATTATCGGCGGCACATGGCGCAAAGTTTCAAGAAGCAATGTTATGATAACTGTAACAGGCTCGGCGCAGAAAGAAATTCGCTCTGACCTTGCCGTATGGAACGGAAGCTTTTCCAATGAATCCAAAATACTCACCGAGGCTTACCAGAAGCTTCAGGAAAGCAATTCGAAGGTCAAAAGCTATCTTATCTCAAAAGGATTCCCGCAGGAGAAAATAGTGTTTTCTGCAGTCAATACTCAAACTCTGTACAGGAAAACCAATGAGGGTTCAAACACTGATGAAATTACAGGATACCGTCTGTCGCAGGATGTTTCGATAGAATCAGGTGAAGTTGATAAAGTTGACCAGCTGTCAAGGGAGTCAACTGAACTGATACTGCAGGGAATTGAGTTTAACTCAAGCGCCCCTCTGTTTTATTACACTAAGCTAAGTGACTTAAAGATAGAAATGATAGGACTTGCATCAAAGGACGCAAAAATGCGCGCCGACCAGATAGCAAGCAGTACGGATAACAAGGTAGGCGAAGTCCGTTCATCGAGAATGGGTGTCATCCAGATCAATGCAAAAAACTCGACCGATGTCTCCGATTACGGAATGAATGATGTTTCCTCACTTGAAAAAACCATCACAGCTGTTGTTACTGTGAGTTATTCCATAGAGTAAAATTGTTTAAAGGATTATCAGTCCTGTACAGCAAGCTCGGCATCTTGTTTGTATTTCAGAAGCTCGGGGTTTTCTGCTTTATGGCTTGAGAGGAAAGTATAAACTGCTGGTACAACGAACATCGTAAGGAAAGTTGAGAATATGAGTCCGCCAACAACTGCCACACCGAGCGATACACGGCTTCCTGCCCCGGCCCCAAGCGCAATGGGCAATGCCCCAAGAATTGTTGCAAGACTTGTCATTAATATGGGCCTGAACCTCTGTACAGAAGCTTCAATAACGGCTTTGGTTTTATCAAGCCCCTGTTCCTTCTTCTGATTTGCAAACTCCACAATAAGTATTGCATTTTTGGTTACCAATCCGACAAGCATGATTATTCCGATCTGGCTGAAAATATTCAGGGTCATGTTGAAATACCAGAGTGTGATAAGCGCACCTGTCATTGCAAGAGGCACAGTCAATAGAATTATGAAAGGGTCTATAAAACTTTCAAACTGCGCTGCGAG
>JANWKI010000114.1 GCA_025451455.1 Ignavibacteria bacterium | reverse complement strand
GGGACCTTCCAGAAGTCAGGATCGCCTAAATGCTCGCTTCTATCGGCATAAACCCTTTTCATCGATTCAAATACTATATGCAGGTAATTTGAATACTCTTTGGCCCCGTAATAAACAGAGTTCTTATCAGGCAGGGGTTCTTTTTCAACCATATTCAGCAGCTGGATAAGCGCAATTCCCCCGCTGCTTGGCGGTCCCATGGAATATACATCATACCCTTTGTAATTGGTATGGACCGGGGTTCTTTCAACAGGGGCATAGTTCAGCAGATCATCTTTAGTAATTATCCCGCCACCCTGCTGCATTTCTTTTTCAATCAAGCCGGCAGTAATACCGGAATAAAATCCCTCTTTGCCGTGAATACTAATAAGCTTCAAAGTATTGGCAAGTTCTTTCTGAATAAATATTTCACCAGCTGCATATTTCAAACCGTTTTTAGTAAATGTTTTTCTTGTTGAAGGAAATTTCCGGAAATAATCGTAATTTGAATTGAGGGATTCTGCAAATTTCTGTTCAATACTAAAACCGGTTTCAGCAAGAAAAATCGCAGGCTGAATAACATCTTCGCGTTTCATTTTAGTGGAGCCGTATTTTTCCAAAGCATAGAGCAATCCGGCTACTGAGCCCGGAACGCCTGCAGAAAGATGTCCCTCCTGGCTTTTCTGTGGAATGAATTTACCTCCGGCATCAAGGAACATATTGCGGGTTGAACCGGCAGGCGCCTTTTCGCGGTAATCAATAGTTGTGATAGTATCCTTATTGCGGATAACCATAAATCCGCCGCCCCCGATGTTGCCAGCCTGAGGGTATGTAACTGCCAGTACAAATCCCATTGCAACTGCCGCATCTACAGCATTGCCGCCCCGTTTAAGAATATCTATACCGACCTCTGAAGCATATTTGCTGGCTGATGAAACCATTCCCTTTTTCCCGGTAACACCGGATTTGAAGTGAATGGAACTTGTTTTATTCTGAGTTGAGCCATTGAGAGGGTTATTGAAATGAGATGCGTAATAAAGAAATACCAGAATCAAAGGAATCGCAATTAAGATACTAAGATTCTTTTTTATCATTTAAAATAATTTTAATCTAATACCGTCTTTTTCTATTTTTTTAACAAGTTTATTAATACTGATAAGCGCATTATTTACATTTTCGTACATATCATCTTCACCAAGTAGTTTCCCTACTGTTGAATTAGAGTCACTGGCATTTACAACCATTGAATTGAGATTGATCGTCAAAGAATCCAGTCTTGCAGTCAATAACCTAACGTCTTCCAATGTCCCCTTTAATTCAGGTTTGGTATCAGTTACTGTGTTGTCTACATTCTCTGCAATTTTGTTCAATCTTGATGCCAGTGAGTTCAGGCTGCTTCTCGTTTCTGCAAGCATCAGATTCAGGTTTCTTGAAGCTACGTTAAAATTGCTGGCTGCTCCTTTAATATTTGATTTCAATGCATCATCGCCAACTATATCATTAATATGCCCTACGGTAATTGACATCTGTGTCATAGCAGTATCAAGTTTATGAGTGATCAGCTTTACATCTTCACCAACATCGTTCATAGTGCCAATAAGGTTAACAATATCATTTGTCTTTGCGCCTACCAGCGGCCGTGATATATCCGCAATTTCTTTAGAAGTGCCGGGTTTGATAAATATCTGTTTGCCGCTCATAAGCTCAATCATAGCTACAGAAACTTCGTAATCTTCTTTAAGCACAACCTCTTTTGCTAACGAAAAATCGACTTTCACGCTATCACCCGGGGCAAGTTCAATAGTATTGATCTTTCCTTTTGTTACACCATTAACGCTTACAGGATCTCCTTCCTTTAAGCCGTTAACATCCGAAAAATAAACAGTCAGGTCGTTGGTTTCAAGTCCGAATTTTAAATCCTTCAGAAATGCAATCCCATATAAAAGAAGAATAATTGAAACAACTATTGTTATACCAACTTTTATTAAAGTCTTTTTATCTTTATCCATTTATTATTTTGTGAAATCCACAATTTTATATTTCAGTTTTCCTGCAGGAACAATGATCTCAACTTCCTCATTTTTTTTCTTTCCAAGCAGCGATTTGCCGATAGGAGATGTAACAGAGATCTTATCCTGATCAAGATCAGCTTCTTCAGGTGAAACCAGTTTATAACAGAATTCTTCTTTTGTTTTCATATCCTTAAGCTTCACATTATGAAGAATATATATCTTATCGTTGGGCAGTTCATCAGCCGAAATGATCTTGACCCTGGAGAGCATTTCCTCGTATTTAGCTATACGCATTTCAAGCTGCTCCTGCTGGTGTTTTGCAGCATCATATTCAGCGTTTTCGCTGAGATCACCGTGAGCACGTGCTTCCGCGATCTTCTCTGCTACGTCTTTTCTTCCTCTTAATTTCAAAGCGTTCAGTTCAGTTTCCAGCTCATGAAGCCTGTCCTTTGTCAAGTATACGAAACCCTTGTTGTTGGAATCCATAATAAATTAATTCTCCTGATTTTTATTGATTAAAAGCAGATGCCCAAGTTTATCTCTTTTTGTTTTTAAATATCTTTCGTTTATTGAGTTTGACGGTATCTCGATCGGCATTCTCTTAACTATCTCAAGGCCGTAGCCTTTTAATCCCACTACTTTCTTTGGATTATTTGTAAGCAATATCATTTTCCTCACTCCAAGATCCCTGAGTATTTGGGCGCCAATACCGTAATCTCTTAAGTCTGCTTTGAATCCAAGATCTTCATTTGCTTCTACAGTATCCCTGCCTTCATCCTGAAGCTTGTATGCTTTAAGCTTGTTTGCAAGACCTATTCCTCTTCCTTCCTGCCGCATATACAGCACAATACCGTTTTTTTCATGCTCAATTATCTTCAGTGATTTGATAAGCTGGTCCTGACAATCACATCTTAACGAGCCCAGCAGATCACCGGTAAGGCATTCAGAATGAACTCTGACAATAACCGGTTTTTCGGGTGATATGTCTCCTTTGACCATCGCAAGATGCTCTTTGTTATCGAGAATATTCCTGTACATATGAAGCCTGAAAGAACCGTACTTTGTGGGAAGATTCACATCAACTATTTTCTCTACAAGTTCTTCCCTTTCAAGCCTGTAATTTATAAGGTCTTTTATCGTAATTATTTTCAGTTTGAATTTTTTTGCAAGTTCAAATAACTGCGGAAGCCGCGCCATTTCTCCGTCTTCCTTAATGATCTCGCAGAGTACACCTGCGGGCTTGTGCCCGGCAAGCCTTGCCAGATCAACAGCAGCTTCTGTATGTCCCGCTCTTCTTAATACTCCCCCAGAAAAAGCTTTTAGCGGGAATACATGTCCGGGTCTTCCCAGGTCTTCCGGCCTGGTTTTGCTGTTAACAAGCGCAAGTATTGTTTTGTTCCTGTCAGAAGCGGATATCCCGGTTGTTGTCCCGTGCCTGTAATCAACGCTGATAGTAAATGCAGTTTCATGCAAAGCTGTATTGAATTGAGTCATCATATTAAGCCTTAGCTCTTTGAGCCGCTCTTCTTCCATCGGAACGCATATCACACCGCTTGTATGCCTGATAAGAAAACTTACCAGTGACGGGGTGGATTTTTCGGCAGAGTAGATAAGATCGCCTTCGTTTTCCCGCTCTTCATCATCAACAACAATGACACATTTGCCTTTTCTGAAATCGGAAATTGCAGAATTTATACTGCTGAATTTTTGATTTGTTTTCTGAAGTTTCATAAAATAAAATGTGGCGATCTTTCAAAACGCCACTTTTCTTATCCTGACAAATAATGTTGCAGGATCAATTACAAAATTAGTTTTTCTTTACCGGCTGATCAGTTAACCCGACAATTGTGCCTATAGCACTTTTTTCCATCTTTACTTTCACGTTATCAGCTATCTTAACAAGAAGTGAATTATCTTCAATTCCTTCAACCATCCCGTGTATACCGCCTGATGTAATTATCTTGTCACCCTTTTTAACACCTTCGAGCAATTTTGCTCTTTCTTTTTGCCTTTTCTGCTGCGGCCTTAATATCAAAAAATAAAAAACAACTATAATAAGCAAAAACGGCAGGAGCGAACTTACAAGGCTCGCCATTCCATCTGTTTGCTGCATAATAATAAATAAATATATCAATTGATTATACCTTCCTTACTTCGTTATTTATGAACAAAAATTATTTTGTATTATTTAAATTGTATCCCGCTAAAAAATCTTTTTTAAATTCAAGGAACCTGCTGCCAAGTATAGCCTCGCGGGAATCTTCAACAAGCTTCATATAAAACCTCAGGTTGTGGATAGTTGCAAGCTGTGCCGCAAGCATTTCATCTGCCATAAAGAGATGCCTTAAATATGCCAAAGAAAAACCCGACGTATAGCTCTCAGTACTTTCATCAGGAGAATTGAAATTAAACTTGTTCTCAAGATTTTTCAGCCTCACTTTTCCGGTTGAAGTAAACATAGTGCCGTTACGTGCATTTCTTGTCGGCATTACACAATCAAACATATCTATACCTCTTTCAATTGAATTCAGCAGATCTTCCGGAGTCCCGACACCCATCAGGTACCGCGGTTTATCCTGTGGCATCAATTCGACAGTGTAATCAACAATATCATACATAACACTGTTTTCTTCCCCTACTGCTAAACCTCCTATTGCATATCCGTCAAAACCGATTTCTGCAAGTTCCAAAGCAGACTGTTTCCGCAAATCAGTAAAAACTGAGCCCTGTATAATTCCAAACTGGTATTGCCTGAAACCGTACATATCTTCAGTGCTTTCAAATTCAATTCTGCTTCTTTTTGCCCAATCGGCTGTAAGATTAACTGAATCCTGCACCAGCTTATGCTCCGAAGGATTTTCCAGACATTCATCCAGAACCATCATAATATCCGACCCGATAATTCTCTGGATATTCACTACTTTTTCCGGAGTGAACATATGTGTACTTCCATCCAGATGGGATTTAAATTCAACCCCGGTATCAGAAATTTTCCGCAAGGCTGATAAACTAAAAACCTGAAACCCGCCGCTATCTGTTAACAGAGGCTTGTTCCAGTTCATGAATTTATGCAGTCCCCCGGCAGAAGATATCACATCCGTTCCGGGTCTCAGATACAGGTGATAAGTATTGCCTAAGATTATCTTAGCCCCGATCTCGTCAAGCTCGCGATGCT
Organism: Ignavibacteria bacterium; assembly: GCA_025451455.1. Classification (GTDB taxonomy): domain Bacteria; phylum Bacteroidota; class Ignavibacteria; order Tepidaquicellales; family OLB5; genus OLB5. The sequence continues at coordinate 8,079 of JANWKI010000114.1, read as the reverse complement.
CGATAGCCTTTACAGCTGCTTGTGTGCCAACGGGCATAAAAATAGGAGTCTGGAAAGAACCGTGATCGGTTTTAATTTCACAAACCCTTGCTTTAGAGCTTCTATCATGAGAAAGAACCTTAAAGAACATAGTTGAATGCCCTTAATATTACAAAAATACTCAATTTTGTTAAGAAAATCAATTTAATTTAATCTGATATTTATTAATAAAATTGCCTGATTTCATACAAAAAAGTAAAAATCACACCGGATCTTTTTCATATTCAGCCAAAAAAAGGATATTCCCGTCAGGATCCTCAATTTCGAGGAATTTGTGAAACCCCGGGATATTAATTATTTCTCCGTTAACCGGGATTCCTTTATCCCGGGCTGTTTTCATTGCTTCATCCAGATTTTTAGTTCTTAAAATCAATGAAACACCTGTTTTAGCATCTTCAGTTATTTCCTGTCTCTCGTACCCCCCAAAAAATGAAAGTCTTATACCGCCTGCTTTTGCTGCAAAAAAGTTTTCAGCTTCTTCAAGCATTACAAGGCCGAGCTTATTTACATAAAAATCTTTTGCATTTTTGATGTCTGTTGTCCTTATTACAACATGCTGCAGCTTAAGATCCATTTATCAGTTCCCTCCTGAACAAGAGATATCTCTTTTCAAAAATATATTTTATAATGGCAACCGCTATAATTACACCGAAAGCATCTGCAATCCAGTCCTGAAGTTCGCACGAACGGTTAGGAACGAAATACTGGTGGATCTCATCAGAGGCACCGTAGAACATACAAATAAGAGATGACCACAAAAAAGGGCTCCTTCCCGGAAAATTCGGTTTGCTTAAATGAATTAATGAAATGTAACAAAGGAATGTCAGGAGTCCATATACACCCATGTGAACAATTTTATCCGCACTTATCAATTCAACTTTAGGCAGTTCAATTGCAGTAAAACTGGACTGGATGAAAATTATTAACAGCCAGGCAATAAAAGGAAAATGATACTTGAAGAAGGATTTCAATTTTTATTTAATATTTGAGTTATCGCTTTCGGGATAAGGTTTATAAGACTTTTCTGAGAAGACGACTGTTTATTACCGTACTTCAGAAAATACAGATCAGCCGTCATGCCATGAAGATACGCTCCGCATAGCATCGAAGTCTTTACATCTGATGAGAGAGCAAGCAAAGAAACAACAATGCCGGAGAGTACATCACCGGATCCGGCTGATGCCAGTGTTTCATTGCCGGAAGAATTAATGAATATTTCTCCGCCGGCGAGGCATGAAAAAGAAGTTTCTGATTTCATCAAAATGGTGACATTATATTTCTTGGAAAATTCCTTCACTGAGCCAAACCTGTCGGAAAGGATCTCATCATGAGACAATTTGCTCAGCCTTGAAAACTCACCAAGATGAGGTGTTAAGATGATCCCGCTTTTGGATTTCCTGTTGATAAGAACATCCGGGTCATCCGCTATCATTGTTAGCGCATCTGCATCGATAACCATGTTCTTTTTGCAGTTCCTGATCACATCATAAAGAAAATTTTTTGTATCCGGGTTTAAAGATAGACCGGGCCCTATCAATACTGCATCTGCTTTTTCTATCAGCTTTTCAGTTTTGTTAAAAGAATCGCCTGCAATAGAACCTTCACCGGTTTCGTTTAATTCGGTTTTTATTACCTCATAGAGATTTTTGCTGAAATGAGCTGAAATAGATTTCGGGAAGGCTGCCAAAACTGCGCCCGCCCCTGATTTGACGGCAGAAAGAGAGCTCATAATTACTGCTCCCGAGAGTCCTTTTGAACCGCCGATGATAAGCGCTTTGCCGTTTGAATATTTATAAGATGATCTTTTTCTTCCGGGATATAACTTCCTGATATCATCAAATTCAATATCATACTTTCCGTATGTATTGTGCTCATCAAATAGCTTTTCGTCAATCCCAATGGGTACTACGGTTATATCACCTGAGCATTCTTTGCCCTCACCATAGAGCAGCTCAGTTTTTATCGCTCCCATCGTAATTGTGCTCTCTGCACTGATGACAGGATTTATCTGTATTCCGCTTGTAAGGCCGGAGGGCACATCAATAGAAATCACAACAGACTTATTATTTTCTTTTTTGATCCTGTTAATAAGATTAATAACAGATTCAAATCCAGGTGATAACTTCCCTTTTGTGCCGCTTCCTAAAACAGCATCAACTATCAAGACTTTTCCTTTTTTTAATGGAGAGCGATTAATGTCAAGATCTGAAATATCATAGAACTTCAGGCTATCACTCTGCATACATTTAAGTATGCTGTAATTCTGAAGTGCATCACCTTTCAATTCATTTGTATCTGTAACACTAACAATATTAACTTCAAATCCATTAATAAGTAAATGCCTGGCAATTACAAAACCATCCCCGGCATTATTCCCTTTGCCGCAAAAAATATATATTCCGTAATCCCTGAGAGCGGGTATAGTATTGCAGATTACGTCAAATGCATTCCTGCCGGCATTTTCCATTAAAATTAAAGACGGTATCCCGTCTTTTTCAATAATGGCCTTTTCTGCTTCCCTTATTTCTTCGAAAGTAAAGGCGGCTCTCATTTCAGTTAGAATTTATTGATTTCAAGTTATGAATTGATTATTTTTTTCATTTCTGCAACAGTTCCTGTCGGGTTATCCGAGCCAAAAATGGAATTGCCTGCTACAAATACTTCTACTCCGGAATCTCTTACCTGCAAAAGGTTATCAAGCCCTACCCCGCCATCCATTTCTATAAATGCCTTTGGATTTGAAGAATTAAGTTTTTCCCTTAGCTTCCTGGATTTTGAGAGAGAGCTTTCAATAAACTTCTGTCCGCCGAAACCCGGGTTAACCGACATTATAAGCACAAAATCTATATAGGGAATGATCTCATCGAGAACATCAACTGAAGTAGCCGGGTTTATCACCACACCTGCCTTGCATCCCGCATTTTTGATCTGGCTTATAAGCCTGTTCAGATGTACTGTTGCTTCATAATGAACAGAAATCCAGTCAGCACCTGCCTTAGCAAATTCCTCAATATATTTTTCAGGCTCGGAAATCATTAAATGAACGTCAAGAATATGTTTAGTAATGCTTCTTATATCTTTTACCATTTTGGGGCCGAAAGTGATATTCGGAACAAAATGACCGTCCATCACATCAAGGTGCAGCATGTCTGCTCCGGCAGAGGTCATAAGATGAACTTCTTCAGCGATTTTAGAAAAATCTGAGGCCAGAATGGAAGGAGCAAGCATTTTATTCATTCTGTTATGGCTCAATTAGAACTTTGTACCTCCGTCAGTTTTCTTTTCACCGTCTTTCTTTTCTTTTGGGACAGTTGGAACGGTTTTCTTTTCTTCTTTCTTCTCTTTATCACCCGGTTTTACTTTTGAATCGTCTTTCTTATCCTGAGGTTTCGTTTTGTCATCTTTCTTCTTATCGTCTTTCTTACTGTCTTTCCTGGAATCATCTTTGAATTCATTATTATCATTTTTAGGATCAAAATTCTCCTGAGTTTCTTTCAGTCCTTCTTCCTCACCTTCAATTATTATCTTCTTCTTAACTTCCCTGTTCACAAAAAGGTCTACCTTCTGATTTTCTTTAGCCATTGTGCTGGATTTCGGGTATTGGTCTATAACCGCATTCAACGGCACATTAACAGAAGGCTGGTAATTGATCTTTCCCAGGGTAAGTTTGTTTGCAGCCAGAAGTTTCTTTGCTTCTTCAATGTTCTTACCTACTAGATCGGGTACCTTTATATCACCGGCATCCATTCCGGTTGAAACAATTACCCCGATCTTAGTCCCCTTTTTTACCTTAGAACCCGGGCTTTCTATTTGTGTCAAAACAATACCGGTAGGATACTGTACTGATTGCTTATATTCTACTTCCTGCACTTCAAGATTGCGCTGATTGAGAACAAACTTTGCCTCACGGAGGGTTCTGCCGACAAGATTCGGTACATCATAAAGCTGTTCGCCGCCGCTTATTATCAGGTAAATCCTTCTTCCGTCTTTAACTATCTGGTCAACAGGCGGATTCTGATCAACCACTGTTCCAATCGGTTTACTTGGGTCGTACCTGATATCTCCCTGCAAACCTTCAAGTCCGGCGTCATCAAGCTTTTTTTTGGCTTCTTCAAATGATAACCCTACTACTGACGGAACTTTCACAAGAGTATCATGCCTGACATACCAGGGCATTACCACAAAATTCATCAGCAGTACAGCAATCACTAAACCACCAAAACCAATCAGTATTTTTTTCCAGATTTGCATTTTTAAAAGCAGAATTTCATTATCTTAAGTTTTGGGCTTTACTTTCTTTCTGGTACACTGAATCAGACTCAAAATTGTTCCAAAAATCATGAAAATCAAATGATAAATGACTAATATATCTCAAGTATAGCTTGTATTAACAGCCCTAAATATAAGATATATTGTTTAATTATAAGACACAAAAAAAGAGTATGAAGTTTCAGGGTTGTTTTAATACCGTAGCCGCAAGCTTCAGCTTGCGATTTCAATAGCTCAACCTAAAGGTTGAGGCTACAAAAAATCAAAAATATCCGGTCAGCATAGATTCCAGCCGGCGAAATTTTCTCTCAATTAATTTACATATTAGTCAATAATTCTAAGGTTTATTTGCTCCTCCATTATTGATATATTCGTATGAAAAATCAAAAATGTACCAATGAAAGATCACGAAAAATATATGCAATTGGCAATTGATAAATGCAGAGAAGGCATTGATAAAGGCCAGACACCCTTCGGAGCCTGCATAGTTAAAAACAATGAAATTATAGCATGTGAGCATAACATTGTTTGGGCAAGCACTGATATAACCGCTCACGGGGAAATTCATGCAATAAGGAATGCATGCAAAAAAGTTGGAAGCATAGACCTTTCCGGCAGCATCATATATTCAACTTGTGAGCCATGCCCAATGTGCTTTACAGCTATTCACTGGGCTAAAATTGACAAGATAGTTTATGGAGCATCTATTGAAGACGCTGAAAGGTTTGGGTTCAATGAATTGAAGGTTTCTAACCATATGCTGAAGGAACTTGGGCTAAGCAATGTAGAAATTACGGGAAATTTCATGAAAACTGAGTGTGTGGAGCTGTTTGAATATTGGGCATCAAAAAAGGACAGAAAAACCTATTAATCAGCAGTAAATGAGAAAAAACATTGGTTTAGAGTTAATATAAATACTTTTGATTTCGATTGATTTTCATCCCTAATTGATATAAATTTGTTACAAATCAAACCAAAAAATGAATAGAATACTTTTAGGAGCAGCAATATTTATTATCAGCATTTCAGTTTACTCACAGAATTTTACTTTCGTTCGAATTTCTCCTGCAATTGTTGTAGCTGATTCTGTAGAAATAGCTTCATATTCTTTACTTCAGGTCACTTCCGGTACATTGAACATAAGAATTATAAGAACAATTCAGATATTGCCGCCGGCATGGGTACACGGCTCTTCGATCTGTAATTATCAGAATTGTTATGCAAGCGATGTTGATACCATTATTGCGCCATACGGAACATCTAATGCAGACGATACTGTTTCTGTTCATTTTTACTGTGTTGATTCGAATTTTGTATATGCACAGGGTGCGGGTTATGTGAGGTTAAGAGCAGAGCTGGTTTCTAATCCTTCGCAGTATTATGAAGTTGATTTCCGTGTAGCTACACCGCAAGCAATAGGTATTCAGCAGATAAGTTCCATCGTAAATGAATACAGTTTATCACAGAATTATCCTAACCCGTTCAATCCCTCAACAAAAATTAATTTTTCTATTCCGAAAAGTGAATATGTATCACTCAGGATTTACGACCTGCTTGGCAGGGAAGTTAAAGTGCTTGTAAACGGAAACTTGACGGTTGGCGAGTATGAAGTTGATTTTGATGCAAAAGGATTAGCCTCGGGGATGTATTATTACAGCCTGAGGGCAGGAGAATTTGTTAATGTGAAGAAAATGGTTCTTGTAAAATAAACTATTGATTTTTTTGATCATCGGGTATAAATGTAACCTTTTTGGAAACATATGAGAAAAGTATTTTGTTTGTAATTTAAGAAGCAAGGATAGCAGTAAAAATAAATGTCAGATATAGAACAAGTAAGAACGAAAGATCTAACACTCTTAGAAAAAACCTACTTACCCCAGATAGTCGGAGGGCTTTGGTTAACATTTAAAGAAATGTTCCAGCCTAAGTTCACACGCCAGTACCCGGAAGAAAAATGGACACCGCCTACTGCATTCCGCGGAAGGCCTGTACTTGTAAAAGCAGATAACGGAGTTGAAAGATGTGTTGCCTGCGGATTGTGCTCAAGGGTCTGCCCTGCGCTTGCAATTGAAGTTCAGGCAAGCGAAACACCGACTGAGGAGAAAGAAAGATACCCGGTAAAATTTGAGATAAACATGTTAAGATGCATATTTTGCGGCTTTTGCGAAGAAGTCTGCCCGGAAGAAGCCATTGTAATGAGTGATGAATATATATTGACATTCAGCTCTCAAAGTGAAGCAATATTCGGAAAAGAAAAGCTTTTCATGAGCGAACGCAGATTGAAAAGACGCCTCGAATTTTTGCACGAGAATGTATGAGTAGATATCTATTAATTGCAGCTCTCTTTACAATATTGATATTCCAGCAGAAAACAAGTTCAGGAAGGTATTATTTGCCCGATGATGAACAGGCAGTTGTTGCAGAAACAGATACTACGGATATCCTTACCGTTTTTTCAGCAAAAATAAAAGATAAGACAGTATACATTAACTGGCGTTTGTCAAAACCAGAAGATATTTCTTACTTCGATGTTTTAAGGCTTGACCCTAAGAAAAAGGAATATGTAAAGATAAACGAGGACAGGATAAAAAAAGATGATTACTTTGAGAAATCCAGTACTGCTGACGAGTCACTGATATATATGTATGACTATGAAGATGAACCCGAAAGAGACGGGGTTTATTTTTATAAATTAAGAGGATTTAATTCAAGCGGACAGGTTTTGTTTGAAGCAGATGAGATCAAGATCGGCATAACCGGTATAAGGAATTTCAAGGTTGAACAGAACACCCCAAACCCGTTTAACCCTACTACAAATATTACTTATGAGCTTTTTGATGCATCTTTTGTGAAGCTTAAGGTATTTGACCTGATAGGTAAAGAGATTGCCACACTTGTAGAGTCCAGTCAGACAAAGGGCACTTATACTGTGACCTTTGACGCTTCGAAGTATTCCAACTTAACAAGCGGAATATATTTCTATAAGCTGGAAACCGATAAGTATTCCGAAGTAAAGAAAATGATACTGACAAAATAAACCTATAAGTTTAAGGAATTTTAAAGGGCAATTCATAAAATTGCCCTTTTTATTTAAATTACATTCTATGCAGCAGAAATCTATTTGACCCTTAATTCAAATTCTTTTTTGAACTCATCACCGCTTCTGAGGATTTCGAGCTTTATCTTATCACCAATATTCAAATCTGCTATTATTCCCCAAAAATCAGCATCACTTGAAGCCTTTTCACCATTGACAGAAAGTATTATATCTTCCGGTTTAATGCCCTCTTTATCGGCAGAGCTTCCTTTATCGACACTTACCACTATGACGCCTGCTACATTATTAAGCTTGAAATACTGCGCGATGTTCTTATCAACTGTCTGGATCCTGAGACCGATATCATAATTCCGTTCGATCTTTCCGTCCTTTTTGATCTGGTCAACAATTTTTCTGACCTTATTCATTGGGATGGCAAATCCTAGCCCGATGTTTCCGCTCGCCATAGAGTTCCCCGTGAAGATAAGGGTATTCATTCCGATAACTTCACCAATACTGTTAACAAGCGGCCCTCCGCTGTTTCCTGAATTGATTGGAGCATCTGTCTGAAGCATATTACGGTAAAACCTGTTTTCCCCTGAGTTAAGCTTCATGCCCGTAGCGCTGATAACTCCAACTGTAACTGTTGGCTTTTGATTGACCTCAAATAACCCGAAAGGATTACCAAGAGCAATAACCCATTCACCGATCATAGCATCATCGGAATTGCCAAG
>JANWKI010000113.1 GCA_025451455.1 Ignavibacteria bacterium | reverse complement strand
GGGATGGATATTGGTTCAAAGACCATTGAAAAGTATTGTGGTGAAATCCTCAAAGCAAAGACTATCGTCTGGAACGGACCTATGGGCGTTTTTGAAATGGATAACTTTGCAAAAGGTACTTTCGAAGTTGCAGGTGCACTTGCGGAGGCAACCAAAAAAGGAGCAATCACTGTTATAGGCGGTGGTGACTCAGCTGCAGCAATAGCCAAGGCAGGGCTTGAAAAAGAAGTCAGCCACGTTTCAACAGGCGGCGGCGCAAGCCTTGAGTTCCTTGAGGGTAAAGTCCTTCCCGGTGTTGAGGCATTAACAAATAAATAAAATTATGGCTAAAGATAAAAAGAAAAAAGTAAAATCCATCAAAAAGCAGAAAACTTTAAAAAAATCAAAATTCCCCAAAGAACCTTTATTTTTGGATAGAAATGAATCACAAACGGGGCCTGTTCCGGAAGTGTATAAATTCCTCAAAAAAGTTGATATGCACTACCTTTCATGGTATTCCCGTGACTTTATGCAGGGAATAAAATCAAAGCTTTCAAAAAGAATTGCAGATGATTATGGCTTTGATGAAAAACATGTTCTGCTTAGTTACGGAAGCGAAGATCTGCTGAAACAGATAATTCACTGTTATGTCAACCCGGGCGATAAAATTCTTATACCGCGTGAAGCTTGGTGGTATTATAAAAAGGTCGCTTCCGAGCGCGGAGGCGCCAATGTTGAGTACCCGATGAAAAAGGGAACGTTTGAAGGAATTCCTTATTATGAATATGATGTCGATACAATGATTAGTATTTATAATGAATCCAAACCGAAAGTTGTTGTAATTGCATCACCCAATAATCCTACAGGCAACAGGATAGATTCAGCCGACCTGAAACGATTCCTGGATGCAACCAAAGACACCATTACAATGATTGATGAAGCATATTGGGGGTTTGGCTCAACAGAAAATGATTACGTGAAACCTTACATAGATGAATATCCAAACCTCGTAATATGCAGAACCTTCTCAAAATTCTTTGCGCTTGCAGGATTCAGGATAGGTTTTGCATTTGCCGGCAGGAACCTGGATGTCCTTATAAACTTCACAACCAGGTATCTTGGGTATAACAGGGTATCTGAAAAACTAGGCGAAATTGCGCTTGATAATATTAAATGGTATCTGAAAATTGGGAAGCAATATGAGAAAGATAAGGAAATGATGTATAAGGAATTCGGCAAGCTGAGAGGATTTGTTCCTTTCAAATCGTTTGCGAATTTTATACTGGTCGATATACCAATGGAGATAAGGCCCGGGCTGAAGAAATACCTTGATGATAGAAATCTGAGGATAAAATTCCTGGATGAAGAAGCTTTCAGATCTGAAGCAAGAATATCGCTGGGGACACATGAGCATAATAAATTGCTGATGGAAACCATTAAACAGTACTGCAAAGAGATAAACTGGAATTGAGCTGTAAATCAGTAAGCACCGGTAAATAAGATGTGATTCTATAATAAGCAGGCGGCGGGTCCTGCCCCCGCTGCCATTTTTTTGAACTGAAAATTAAATATTGAGTTTATACAGCGAATACAAAGCTTCTCTAAAAGCAGTTGAGGTCGAAGAGATCTTCGATCTCATTCTCTACCGGCCCATCGCCTTCCTATTTGTGAAAGCAACATACTCAACCAACTTAACACCGGACAGAGTTTCTGTGGCTGCGCTGTTTATCGGCTCAACGGCCGGAATTATGTTCGGTTTCGGAAATTATACTTTTCTTGCCATTGGAGCCTTTCTTTATTTTACAAGTAATGTGCTGGATTGCGCTGATGGGCAGATAGCCAGACTGAAAAAGAACGGGACTAAAGTCGGCAGGATAGTTGACGGTTTGGTTGATTATATAGTAAGTACAATTGTCTTTTTGGGCATTTCTATTGGATTAGCAGACTTATTTCATAACCATGAAGTGAACTTGTGGGGTAATGCAGCACTTGGATGGAACCCGGTGACATACATTTGGGTAATTGGCATATTTGGAGGGATTTCATCTGCAATACAGGCATTTTACTTCGATTTTTACCGCAATAAATTCCTTGAGATCGTTTATGGAAAAGCTACTAATATCATTGATGAAATCAATGAATATGAAGAAGAAAAGAAAAAATTTGAAGAAGAACCGGGTACAGCAAATATTTTTGAGAAGTTTTTAGTGAATATCTACCTGCGCTATACACGGCTTCAGCTCAAAATACAGAAGGATCACGAAGAGAATCAGACAAATAATAAACCAAACCCCAGATTATATTATGTTAAAAACAGTATTCTCTTAAGGCTGTGGAGCTTTATGGGTTCAACTACTCATATTACATTATGTATCATATGCGCTCTTGCCGGTAATATGGAGGTTTTTCTTTTGATTTGTATTTTGCCTTTAAATTTACTTATGTTAGTTTTATTTTTGGCACAGAAGAAGGTTAATCAGATATTAACTTAAATCAAAAAATATGAACCCGGTAATTTACAAAAAGTTTCTGATATTGCCTGTTCTGGTCTATTTACTGCTTTCATCGGCTGGCTGCTTTGATGTCAAGCGGGAGATAAAAATAAATCCCAACGGAAGCGGCCTTGAAAACATGTATGTTTCACTGGATAAAGAGTTGTTTGATAAGTTATCATCTCTGGCATCGCTTGATAAGACCGGTAAATACAAGAAAAAACTTGATACACTTCTGGATAATGGCCTGTTAGAGAGCGGGCTGAGAAACGATATTCAAAAAGTTGGAGGGTTATCGATAAAAGAACTAGTGGTAACTTCCAACCCGGACGGCTCTAAGCAGATTTACATTCAGTACTCGTTTGACGAACCCAATGTGCTTATAAAAATAGTAAAAGAAACTACGTTCGCCTGGTCAAATCAGCTCCCGGTAATGTTCAGCACCCTCAAGTTCCTTGACGATAACGGTAATCTTACATTTAAACATGTTACCCGGAAAGCCGAGAGAAGCTTTAATGATGAACTTATGAATTCCGTGCTGGAGCCGATGTATTCCGGTAAAAAGATCACTTATACAATTGAATTTCCATTTGAAGTAAAGGAATCCAATGCGCTAATTAAAGTTGGGAATACACTAACGTGGGAGCTTACCATGGAAAATGCGATCCACAACCAGCAGACAGATACAGCGGCCCTGGTGAAAGACCCGGAACTTGTGCTTACTTACGCAGAAAGAGTTGACAGGACGATCGGGAAGGTCAGCCAGAAAGATAACCCGCTCATCCGGGTACAGGTGTATAACAGAAATAAGGAACCTGTAAAGATTGGTACCGGCGTTGTTTTGAAAGTAGGTTTGCTGGTTACAAATTTTCACCTGATGAACCTGATGGAAGGAGCCGGATTCTTCAGTGTTATTCTGCCATCTGACTCACTTGCCGGAATTGATGATATGACCGATAAAGATCTTGACAAGAAACAGGATCTTGTGTTCTTAAGATTCGGCAGTGCAGATAGATTTAAAGCCATAAAATATTCTTCTATTAAAAGTGTGAAATACGGGGATAAAGTGAAGATATTCTACTATCCCAATACTCTATCTTCAACAGTTTATTCCATGGAAGCTAATATATCTGCAACTAAAAAATGGACAAAAAAAACCGGACTCATAGAGATCAGACCGGCAAAACCTATATCGCTTGAAGGCGGTGCCGTATTTAATGATGCCGGAGATTTTCTTGGAATGATCACGCAGGAATATGAAGGGGAAGTAGGGAAGCTTTATATTATCCCTGCTGATTACATCAAGTCAAAGTTACCCTGAGGGTCATTTCAGAAACTCAATGAGATTTTTTCAGGCGTTCTGTTTTACGGAGCGCCTTTTTTATTTGCAATGATTATATATGCCTGTTTATGAAACCGGTTTGAATTGCTCGAATGCCTGCAGGCAATCGTTACAGTAATGCAATGACCTGCAAAGAGTTGGACCAAAGGGTGATTTTAATGATGTGTTTCTGCTTTCACAGTACGGGCATTTAACATGATCCAGAAATTCAATTTGAACAAGTCCGCTATGCCTTTCCGGGGGAGCGAGCCCGTGTTTTTTTAAGGCAGCCAGTCCCTTTACGGTTATCATGTTGGTATTCCACTGAACGTCAAAAGTCGTTTTTACTTCAACTCCGCTTGCATCAAGCTCCATTATCTTTTCCTTCACAAGAGTTTCCATCACCTTCAAAGCCGGACAGCCTGAAAAAGTAGGTGTAAGCGTTATACTGATGAAATTATCACCCGAGATGTTCACATCAGTTACAATACCAAGATCCACCAGGGAAATAGTCGGGATCTCCGGATCTTTTACATCTTCCAGAGCTTTTAGAATTTCTTCTTTTGATATTTCTGTTTTTGTTTCTTTCATGTTTCTTAACCTGCAACTTGCTGCTTGTAACCTTTGACGTCTCCTACCATTCAGCTTTTGGGTCTAATCTGAATACTTCTCCCATTTCTTCGAGCATAGGTTCCAGATATTCCGTATGCTGCCCTTTTCTTCCGCCATAAGAAGGCACCCATTTGGATCTTTCAGGTATTACTAGACCAGCTTTATCCAATATTGACGAGATCTCTTCGAACCACTTATCCTGAAGAACTGACTCTCCATCGAATACTTTAACTTCCCGGAGCGCATCAGCAAAATCGCTTTCTTCAAATATTCCAAGTGCTAGGTTAAAGGTTTTATCAAGGGCGGACTGCATTCGTGTATGGCTTTCTTCATTTGCCCTGCCAAGCTGCTTAACCCATGTATCGGAGTGCATTATGTGATATTTTATTTCTCCTTTGTATTTCTTTGCCAGGTTTGCCAGAGGTTCAAGCGAAGAAGAAGCGAGCATTTCAAACCGCAGATGCTCGGCATGGTTAAAGAAAAAATTCCGCATCAGGCTGAAATCATATTCACCAATAGGATACTCGGTTAAATGAGAGCACCTGAAATCTTTTGCTTTACGGGCAAAAGCAATTATATCAGGTACTTCTTCTCCCATGGAATGCAGTATTTCGTATATATGCAGGGATTGCCCTATCTTATCCTGCGCAATTGAGGAAAACGCGATATCTTCCTCAAGTACAGGCCCAAGCCCTGTCCATTCACTGTTCCTGTGCCCGATTATCAGCTGGTCATCTGCAATTTTGTACAGGAATTCCTTTATATCTTTCATTTCTCCGGTATTTATACTCATTTTACCCGGACCTCTTTCTTTTTTCTTCTTTCTTCTTTCCGGTCTTCTATTCCGTGCTCCTCCTGGTATTTCCTGATCCTGTCCATGCAGTAATAGTCGCTTGCTTCCCGGTAAGTTTTCTCCGGTGTTGTTTCAAAAATATCCTGGTCTTCATAATCAGTTGCGGTTACCGCGGACGTTTTCACAACCCAAAGATTAGCGGTTTGCCTTCTTCTGCCAAATGCTTCTTTGGCCATAAGCAGTGCAATCTCAGGATTTGCAGCATGTACAATTCCAACGTGTATATGCTGTTCACCGCGCTTTTTCTGGTGGAACACCTCGTAGGTTTCCCACTCTTCAAGCGATTCAATTATCTCCTTCCCGTCATCATTGGCAGGAAGTTCCATTCTGTTTACTCGTGGATCAATATACTCCATTTTACAATATTAATTTGCGTTATTTAAGCCAGCGGGACAGTATACTTCTGCTCCGGTTTCATTAAAGCCCTCCGAACCCACGCGCCCCTTTCTTCAGCCCAGCGCCTTACCTGAAGGCGTTCTTTATTACATGGCCCCCCTCCGTTTATAACGCGTTTGAACTCTTCCCAATCAGGCTCAGTATATTCCCACTGGCCAGTTGATTCATTCTTTTTCAGATTAGGGTCGGGGATGGTTAATCCAAGATCCCAGATTTTTGGCACATATTCATCAAGGAATCTCTGGCGCATTTCATCATTGGTAGCCATCTTGACCTTCCATTTCATTAGTATTTCAGTATGTTCTGAAACTTTGTCAGGAGGTCCGTGGAAATGCATGATTGGCTGCCACCACCTGGTTAATGCATCCTGAACCAATTCCCTCTGCTGCGCGGTGCCGGTTGCAAGGTAAACAACATTATCATGCCCGTACTTTAAGTGGAAGGATTCCTCGCTGCATATTCTTTCAAGCGCACGGCAATACGGACCGTATGAACCTTTTGAATTTGTTACCTGATTAATAATTGCGCCGGCATCTATAAGCCATGCAATGATAGCAGTATCACCCCATGTTAAAGCAGGATAATTGAACACATTTGAGTATTTTGATTTCCCGTTAATAAGGTCATTTATCATAGATTCCCTTGTCTTGCCAAGTGTTTCCGCTGCGCTGTATAACAACTGTCCGTGTCCTACTTCATCCTGAACTTTTGCCATAAGCGCTAACTTACGGCGGAACCCCGGAGCACGTGTAATCCAGGTTCCTTCGGGCAGTGCACCAATAATTTCGGAGTGAGCATGCTGTTCAATCATGCGGATAAGCTGATTGCGGTAAGCCTTCGGCATCCAGTCCTTAGGCTCGATCTTCTCGCCCCTTATTATCCGTGCTTCAAACTCTGCGAGTTTTACCGGATCTTCTCCTTCTATCAGGCTTTTTGATTTTTCTTTGATATCTATTTGTGCATTTCCGTACATGATTGTTTTATTCTGAACGAAGTGAAGAATCCACTTTCGTAGGATTATTGGATGTTCTTAAATTCTAAATAAATTCTTTGAGTGTATTTAAAATGGTTTCTTCGCTCCGCTCAGGAATGAAGAGTTTTAACTCTTAATCCCGTCAAAATGAATTTTGTCAAATGTTCTGCAATTTCATCGGGAGTCATTTTGCCTTTCGGGTCATACCATTCGGTTATCCAGTTCAGGGCAGAAAGAATAGTAAGCACTGCAAATTTCTTGTCCGGAGCTTCGAATACATTTTCATTCTCTCCGTTAACAAGTATCTGTGTGAATCCCTCTTCGTATTTATTCCGAAGCTTTATGAATTCTTTTAATTTTGGTTTTTTCAGCCTGCGCCACTCGCGAATAAAAACTGATGAAGCATCCATGTCTCCCGTAACTATCTCCACGTGGTTTTTAACGGCCATGCCAAGCTTTTCTTCCGCATTAAAGTAAATGTCATTTACTTCATCGATCGCTTTTAAGAGTTTGCCCGCCATGCTGAAACAAATTGTTTCAAGTATCTCATCTTTGGATTTGATATGGCTGTATAGACTCGCCGCTTCAATACCAAGCGATGCGGCAATATCACGCATAGATGCCGCCTCAAAACCTTTCTCCCTGAAAAGCTTTGCAGCAGATTCAATGATCTGTTCTTTACGTGAATTACTGCCAGTTTGCATAGATATTTATCCTAACGTTTGTTAGGCAAATTAATAATATTTATTTGAATTTGCAAATAAAGGACATATGATAAGTTATTATAACTATAATTATCAATTATTTATAATTTTCGCAATTCAGTGTATATCAAACTTCTCAATTGGTGATTCAACCGGTTCTTTTGGAAGGTTACCCAAAGCAAATTTTCTCTTCTTCCACCTGCCAAGCTTCCACCACACGGCAATCAAAATTCCTTTAGAAATTGATGTCGAAAATATTGCTATCCAAATTCCGTTCATTCCGTATACCGGCGCCAGCAGCGCTGCAAGTGGAATCCTGAGTGCAGTAATAGGCAGAGATATTGCAAGCGGTGGTAGTGAATTCCCTGCGCCCGCAAATGCACCTGAAAATATCTGTTCGCACATTGCGAAAAAAATACTGAATGCGGCTATCATATTGTAAACCTTTGCGGTTTCTATGACTGCCTGGTCGGTTGTAAATATTCCCGCAATTTCTGCAGGGAAGAAAAACAGGAGCAAACCATAAAATAACATCGGTATCCATGAGAGATATAAAACCCTCCACGTGCCCGTGTTTGCCCTTTCGATATTCCCGGCACCGATATTCTGCCCCACAACAATTGATGCGGTTACTGCAAATGCCTCGCCTACCTGGTAGGGGATAGCTTCCGAACGGTGGCCGATACCAAGAGCAGCGAGCCCGGTCGTGCCGAAATCCGCGACATACCTGCTTACAAATATATATATGAATGAAAACGCAAGTCCTTCCAGTGAGAGCGGCAAACCTATTTTAATTGTTTCTTTTGTGACCTTCCAGTGGAACCTTGTTTCAGTGATAATTGAATCAACTTTTTTCTTTAGAGAAGTTATCAATCCGTGTTTTTTCAGCAGAACCAGTTCGATCATAAAAACCGAGCCGTAAGAAACCATTGTTGCAATAGAAGCACCCCTGATTCCAAGATTGAATGTAAATATTAGCAGGGGAGAGAGGATTGATTTCAGAGTAAAAATTATTAACAGCAATCTAAATGGAGTTTGTGTATTTCCGTGACCGCGGAATATTGCGCTTCCCGTTTCAAATAAAATGACAAATGGAAGCAGGACAAGTATCGGGAAAAGAAACTCGTTTGCCAGAACTGCCTTGGGAGTATCCAGATTTGTAAAATTATATAATACCGGAAGCAGAGGAATCATAATTGCGGCAATAATTATCCCCCATAAAACAGAATTTATCAGGTTCAGCGTGCCGATATGTTTGGCAGAGTCAGGCTCCTTGGCCCCCACAGCCTGCGAAACCAGTGCATTTGTGCCAATGGGAACAAGCTCTCCAAGTGCATAAGCTCCCCATGAAAGGAAAGTGCCGACTGCCAGAGCTGCAAGGTGCTCACTTCCAAGCTTACCTATCCAGAAAGAATCAAGTATTGCAATAGCAAGGCTGCGTCCCAGATTCTGAAAAAAAACAGGCCATGCAAGCCTGATAATCTGTTTGTTTAGATTTCCTGAGGTAGTTAGCAATTAGAAAATTTATGTTTTAAAAAGACGTTAACTCTTTATCGTTTTACTTCGAAGAAGTTTCTGAGTATGCTGCTGCACTTATCATCCATTATGCCGCCTGTAACACTTAATTGGTGATTTAGCGAATTATTGTTAGTGATATTAAGTACTGAACCGCATGCACCGGATTTATTATCATATGCACCAAAATACAGGGCTTCAAGCTTTGAAAGCACAATTGCACCCGCGCACATCGGGCACGGTTCAAGTGTTACATACATTGTGCAGCCAAGCAGTATCTTTGATGACAGGTATGATGCTGCTGATGTTAAAGCTATCATCTCGGCGTGAGCTGTAGGGTCTCTTAGAGTTTCAACCTGGTTATGTCCTCTCCCAATAATGCGGTTCTCAAAAACAACAACTGCTCCAACCGGGATCTCCTTCTTTTCAAATGCCTTTTCTGCCTCTTTAAAAGCATGCTGCATCCATATTTCATGAGGTGTCATATTTTATTCAAAAGGTAAACATTATTTCAACTTTTATCTGTTAGTTTTTTCAGTTCCTGCAGTTTATTCAGTGCATCCATTGGAGTCATATTATCGAGATTAATTTTTCCGATAATATCTTTCAGCTCATTATCTTTATACTCAAACATATTTATCTGGAACTCATCTTTTCTGCGGGCGCGTTCTTCACGCTTTTCAAGATTACCCAGAATTTCTTTTGCGCGTTTGGTGACTATATCCGGCAGCCCCGCCATTTGAGCGACGTGTATTCCAAAGCTATGGTCTGCAGTGCCTTCGTTTATCTTATGAAGGAAAATAACCTTATCGCCGACTTCCTTAACCTCTACCCTTGAATTCTTAATACGGGGGTAAAGACTCGCCAGAGCATTCAATTCATGGTAATGCGTTGCAAATAATGTCTTTGCCTTTGCTTCAGGGTTTTCATGTATGTATTCAGTAATCGCCCACGCAATTGAAATTCCGTCGTAAGTGCTTGTACCGCGCCCGACCTCGTCCAGCAGTACAAGGCTCTTAGGTGTCAAATTGTTAAGTATATTTGCCGATTCCTGCATTTCCACCAGGAAAGTACTCTCACCCCTTGCTATGTTATCCATTGCTCCAACTCTTGTGAAAATCCTGTCACAAACCCCGATGGAAGCTTTTTTGGCAGGAACAAATGAACCGATCTGCGATAGCAGTACAATCAGCCCCAGCTGCCTTAGGTACGATGATTTACCGCTCATGTTCGGTCCGGTGATGATGATTATCTGGCTATCGGAGGGGTCTAAAAAGGTATCATTGGGTACGTATTTTTCTCCGGCCGGCAGCAGCTGTTCAATTACAGGATGCCTTCCTTCTGCAATCTCTATGATATCCGATTCATTTACAATTGGCTTTGTATATTTGTACTGTTCTGCAACTTCTGCAAATCCAAGCAATACATCCAGTATCCCTATCATAGCTGCATTAAGCTGTATATCACCGGCAAACTCTACAACCTTTTCACGTATTTCACCGAACAACCTTGCTTCAAGCATCGATACCTTCTCACCGGCAGTCAGTATTTTATCTTCGTACTCTTTGAGTTCCTGTGTGATAAACCGCTCGGCGTTCACCAGGGTCTGTTTGCGAATGTATCCCTCTACTCCATCAGCCTTAACAAGGTTGGCTTTTGTGATCTCAATGTAGTATCCGAACACTTTATTATAACTAACCCTGAGAGAATTAATCTTTGTTCTCTCCCGCTCTTTTCTCTGGTAATTTTCAAGCCATGCTTCTCCTGAGCTCATTATGCTGATAAGCTCATCCAGCTCTTTATTGTATCCCTGTTTGATTATTGCTTTTGAGCTAACCGGTGAATCTGACGGAATGCTGGATTCTTCACTGATCGATCTTTCAATAAGCTCAACCAGCTCACTAAGCTCCTTAATATTACTGTTAATATCATTCAAAGTTTTGACCTGTGTTGACCCCAGTAATACCTTTAATTCAGAAATAGTTTTTAAAGAATATTTCAGGTTGATAAGGTCTCTTGCTGACGCTCTTGCAGTAGCAATCTTTGAGATCAGGCGTTCAAGATCGCCGATGTTCTTAAAGAGTCCGGTCATGTTCTTTCTTAAGGGTTTATTCTCATGGAATTCCAGAACACATTCCTGTCTTTTATGTATCTGTGAAATTTTCTTAAGCGGCCGTGATATCCAGTTCTTAAGAAGGCGCGCTCCCATTGCGGTCTGAGTTCTGTCAAGAATTGAAATCAGTGTTCCGTCGCGGCTTCCTTCTGCCATTGAAGAAATAATTTCTAAATTTCGCTTTGTCGAGCTATCCAGTACTATATAATCACCGGTATCATAGAAGGATATCTTGTTAATATGCGCAATATTCCCTTTTTGCGTTTCGTTAATGTAATTCATTATTCCGCCTGCAGCAATAATTCCAAGCGGATAGTCTTCAACTCCGAATCCTTTTAATGATTTGGTTTTGAATTGAGATAGCAGAAGTTCAGTGCAGAAATCAAGATTAAATATCCATTCATCGAGTTTTGTTACCGTTACTTTCTTCTGGAATACAGGGCTTGGCTCCATATCCAGAATATTGGGAAATAACCCTTTTTGTGCCTTTGATATTATTACCTCTGAAGGGTTAATAAGCTCAATTTGCTCTTTCAACTGCCGAAATGGAATTTCGCAGGTAGAAAACTCGCCGGTTGAAATATCGCAAAATGCAAAGCCGCATCTTTCATCCTTAACAAAAACGCATGCTATGTAATTATTGCTTTTGTGGTCAAGAAGTTTATCCGAGAAAGTTAAGCCCGGTGTTACGACTTCGATAACATCACGCTTTACTATCCCTTTTGCAAGCCTGGGGTCTTCCATTTGTTCGCAAACCGCTACCTTGTAGCCTGCTTTAACAAGTTTTGGCAGGTAATTATCTATTGCATGATGGGGAAAACCCGCAAGTGCAACATCCGATGCAGCACCATGCGCACGCTTGGTCAAAGTGATACCAAGCACCTTAGAGGCAATATGCGCATCCGTATCAAAGGTCTCGAAAAAATCACCCATACGAAAAAGCAAAATTGTATCCGGATATTTTGCCTTTATCTGCGAATATTGCCGCATTAAAGGAGTCTGAGTTTCAGCCATTAACTTTAGAAGAAGGATAATTAAACTGGAATAGCCAAAAATACTTTAAAATTGGGGGAGTTTCAATTGAGAAAACGAAATTTGATCAGGGTTTTTAACCGGTGAATCCTCTTAATTGAAAGGACATTTGCTTACAATTGAATGTTCGTAAAAACAATTCTATATTTATGTGAAAACTATTCCGCAATTGACAATAAGAGAAAAAATAATCAGCATTATCCACAAAATTGCAACTGGAAACAGGATCAAACGAATTGTACTTGCCCCAATCGTTGGCGGTTCATTTTCAATTATTACTTTTTTGTTTGCTGCTATTCCGGTTTACTTAGATAGAGTCTTTGATAATCCGGGATTCATTTCGCAGCCTTTGAATTATATACTGAGTATACCGCTTGCAATTGCCGGAATAATACTTGGCATTTGGACAACACTGATCTTTTTCAGATCAAAGGGGACGCCGGTTCCGGTCAACCCACCTCCAATTCTTATTACAGGAGGACCATATGAATATACCAGGAACCCTATGCATACCGGTCTGTTTTTGATAATGATAGCATCAGGGATATATTTTGGTTCATTACTATCATTACTGGTCTTCACTCCTTTGTACATCTTCTTCGATACACTGATCCTGAAATTCATTGAAGAGCCTGAACTGGAAAAGAGGTTAGGGGAGGATTATGTCCAATATAAGAAAAGAACGCCAATGTTCTTTCCCTGATATTCCGGACGGTTCAGGAATTATTTATGAGGGTGAAAAAGTTGGATTATTTTATGAATTTATTCCCGGATCAAATACAGCCTGTTATCTTCAACCAGGTACATCATCGGGGCAATTTGTATTTTGGGGTAAACTTTCCGGAGGCGGACAGTTTCACTTAATATAAAATCAATTTCATTGCCTATTTCAAACATCGGTGCATATTCTGTGAAATGTTTTTCGGCCTGTTCTTTGCTCCAACCTGCGTTATTAACTAACCCCTCTATGAACTGGTCCTTCTTCGAAATAAGATTTACCATTCCGCAATGGTTATGTCCAATTAACGCAATGTGTTTTACACCGCCAACGGAGATCGCAAAAGAGATCTTAAACTCACTGTACCTTAAATTAGCACCGCCTGCCCTTATTATGAAAGCAAAGTTATCCGGGATATTAAGGTGTTTCCTGTTATCAATGCACATCCCAATCAAAAGTTTTGCATTTGCATAGTTTGAAAAAGTTTTGTTCAGATTATGATATTCCAATAGATTTCCAATTGGAGTGTCTATATATTCCTTTGGAATTGCTGAAAATGTCTCAATTTTGAGTAACCTATCCATTTTGACGAGTTTTTGAGTTTGGTCAGCAAAAATATGCATTTAAGTTATACCATAAAATGTCAATTTAATTAAACCTTATAAATGGTTAATTTACGGGCTATGTTTATAACTTTTGAAGGACTGGACTATTCGGGTAAATCAACCCAGGCAAAACTTTTGCATGAATACCTAAAGCATAAAAAGATAAAAAGTATACTTCTGCGTGAGCCCGGGGGGACGAAAATTTCCGAAAAAATAAGGAATATCCTTCTTGATAGAAAGCACCTGGAAATGACTCCCCTAACTGAATTCATGCTGTTTTCAGCATCCAGATCGCAGCTTGTCAGTCAGGTGATAAAGCCGCATTTAAAAAAGGGTTACGTGGTAATCTGCGACAGGTATTACGATTCTTCGACGGCATACCAGGCATACGGCGGCAGTTTGGAACTTGAGAATGTAATCAGTGTTAACAAAACAGCAACGGGCAATTTGAAGCCAAATATCACCTTTTTTATAGATATTTCTCCCCAAAAAGCTTTTTCAAGATCAGGCAAAAGGGGCAGTATCTTAGACAGAATGGAAGCCAAAAATCTTGCATTCTATGACAGGGTTTACAGGGGATTTAAAGATATTGCAAACAAGAATAAGAAAAGATTTGTTGTAATAAACGGTACCCATACTATAGAACAGGTTCAAAGCAGAATTCTTAAGACAGTAAACAGAAAATTAAAAATATAATATGATCAAAATGAATTTATTCAAAAAGCTTTCCTTATTCATGCTTGTGTTTTTTATGATAAGTTTCACAAGCTCAAGCTCAGTATTGTTCAGCGGTCCGGGTGATGGCGGCGGTGATGATGATGTTTATACCCAGATAAATAAAAATATGGACGTGTTCGGGAAGCTATATAAAGAGATCATGCTGGATTATGTTGATGAGATCAACGGTGATAAGTTCATGAAAGCCGGAATTGAAGGTATGCTTGGTACCTTGGATCCATATACCAATTTCTTGGATGAATCCCGCAAGGATGAAGTTGATCTTATTACAACCGGAAAGTACGGCGGTATAGGCATTACAGTCGGTACAAAAGACAGTATGATAATTATCACGGAAATTCTTGACGGGTATTCGGCTCAAAAAGAAGGATTAAGGAGAGGTGATAAGATAATTGAAATTGACGGCAATAGTATGCTTGGAAGAAAAATGGGTGACGTAAGAACATACACAAAGGGAGATCCCGGAACCAAGATGAAAATGAAAGTCTTAAGAGGCGAAAGGGAAATTGAATTTACGCTGACAAGGCAGGAGATCCAGCTGAAGAATGTAAGTTATAAAGGGATGGTTGAAGACGGCATAGGGTATATTAAGCTTGAAAGGTTCAGCCGCTATGCCGAAAATGAGATCGTAGACGCCCTGACGGAGATTAAATCAAAGGGTGAAGTTAAGGGTATCGTTCTGGATCTAAGGGGAAATCCCGGGGGATTGCTTGATGCAGCAATCGGAATCCTGAATAAATTTGTTGATAAGGGCAACCTGCTTCTTACAACAAAAGGCAGAAAGCTTGACTCTGAACGCAAATATTTTTCCAGTGAAACCCCGATGATAGGAAAAGATATCCCGCTTGTATTACTTATTGATGAGAACTCTGCCTCGGCCAGCGAAATTGTTGCCGGGGCTATTCAGGATCTTGACAGGGGAGTACTTGTAGGGACTAAATCATTTGGTAAAGGGCTGGTACAGGTATTCCAGCCGTTAAGCTACGGCAACCAGTTAAAGATCACAAACCAGAAATACTTTACTCCAAGCGGAAGGTGGATACAGTCAAAGAATTATTTCAAGGAAAACAAATACGGCGTATTTGTTCAGAACCCATATTTTAACCAAAAAGAATTCAAGACCTTAAACGGAAGAATAGTTTTTGCAGAGGGCGGTATTACCCCTGATGAGATTGTGGATGTCATAAAGAACAATGAGCTTTTGGAAGCCCTCAATTATGAAGATATGTATTTCAGGTTTGCTTCGAAGTATACCGAAGATAATCCCAATAGCTCAGGGTTTGCAATGACAGATGATATCCTGAACCAGTTCCTTGGATTTATTAACAGCACTGATTTTGAATTCAAATCCGGAGCAGAAACAGAGCTTGCGCATCTTAGAAAAGCAACTGAAGAACAGAAATATTCCGAAAAGGTTCAGAGTTATATAAGTTTGCTTGAAGGCGAATTAAGATCCGAAAAATTCAAAGACTTTGAAAGCTCAAAAGGAATAATTAAACAGGAACTTGAAAAAGAGATCCTGAGAAAATTTAATAAACCCGATAAAGAAGTTATAGAATCAGCGCTCAAAAATGACGCACAGCTTCAAAGAGCGGTGAATATCATTAAAGATAAAGGATTTTATGACAGCCTTCTGAAAGCTCAATAAGATTGACCATTGAACTTATATTAGTTCTTTTTATCATCGGAATAGCTACCGGAATTCTATCAGGGATGTTTGGCGTCGGGGGAGGTATTATCATTGTCCCTTCGCTCATTGGTGTTTATTCATTTATTCATTTCGACTCTCCATATCTTGTTCATATTGCTATCGCAACAAGCT
The DNA here is from genome assembly GCA_025451455.1 of Ignavibacteria bacterium. Classification (GTDB taxonomy): domain Bacteria; phylum Bacteroidota; class Ignavibacteria; order Tepidaquicellales; family OLB5; genus OLB5. The sequence continues at coordinate 4,002 of JANWKI010000113.1, read as the reverse complement.
TGTTTACTATCATATTTACCAGCCTGTCGTCTTCACATAAGCATTTTAAACTCGGAAATGTAGACTTGAAAGCTGCTCTGATAATCGGAGTATTAAGCTCTGTTACAGTATATCTGTTTTCCATTATTGCCATTGCTCTTCCGGGAGAAACTTTGAAGAAGATCTTTTCCGGAGTATTAATTATAGTAGCAATAAAAATGCTTCTGGAAAAGGAAAAAACAAAGAGTGAAAACAACAATGAATCCGGTGAATCAAAACCATTAAATAAATATATTTGCGGCTTTATCGGTATTTTTACCGGAGCAATTGCTGCATTTTCAGGATTAGGCGGCGGGGTTTTTGTTGTGCCATTGATACATTACTTAATGAAGTACCCTTTCAAAAAGGCAATTGGCACTTCTTCGGCTGCAATATTATTGACTGCCGCGGCAGGGGTTTTAAGTTATTTTCTGAATACACCAAAAGATGCAAACACTATGCCCTACTCTTTTGGAATGGTGGACGTGGTTTCGGCAATCCCTATTGTTGCTGCTTCAATTCCGTTTGCCCGGCTTGGTGTTTACATTAACAGAAAAACTCACCATCATTTACTCTCCAGGCTCTTCGCTCTGTTTATTCTTATTGTTTCCATCAAGATGATTTTTTTCTGAATCACCGTTGCCATTATTACCGTTTGACCTGGCAGAAAATTCCTCGTAGGCGTTTACAATATCTTTCACAAGCTGGTGCCTTACAACGTCTTTCTTTTCCAGATATACAAAAGCAATTCCATCTACATGCTGAAGAATGCTTTGAATTTGAACAAGTCCGGAAGTTTGTTTTGGCGGCAGATCGATCTGGGTAATATCACCTGTAATAATTGCTTTGGAATTTACGCCCAGCCTTGTTAAGAACATTTTCATCTGCATTGCAGTAGCATTCTGGGCTTCATCTAGGATCAAAAATGCATTATTAAGCGTTCTGCCTCGCATGTATGCCAGCGGGATTATCTCGATAATATTCCTTTCAAAATATGAGGTCAGTTTGTCGTTTGGTACCATGTCTTCAAGTGCATCGAGGAGCGGTTTCAGGTAAGGATTTACTTTTTCCTGAAGATCCCCGGGGAGAAAACCAAGGCTCTCACCGGCTTCCACTGCGGGACGGGTCAGGATTATTCTGTTAATCTTTTTTGCTTTTAGTGCTGCCAGTGCAATAGCTACAGAAAGATATGTTTTGCCGGTTCCGGCAGGCCCGATTGTAAAAACAATTTCATTTGTTTTGCACTTTCTGTAGAGTTCAAGCTGTCCAAGTGTTTTGGGCTTAATGAAGTCATTTTTATCAACTAAGATGACATCGTCAAGCTCTTCACGTTTAATGCCTGTTCGTTTTTCAAGTGCTGCATCCTGAGAACCGGTCACCAGCTCTGTTATCAGGTTAACATCGCCTTCGGTGATCTTTCCCTGTCTTTTCTGCAGAAGTACAAGCTCTTTAACAATGGTTTCAATTTGAGCAAGTTCAATATCATCTCCTCTTAGAAAGATGTTATCTCCCCGCAGTGTGATGTTAGAATTGAACTTTTCTCTAAGGATCTCGATGTTCTTTTCGTTAAAACCCGAAAAATTCACGAGATCAATTCCCTGTAACTGTATGTTTTTTTCTGCCAATATTAGTTGTTCTTAATGTAAATAAACAAGCCCTTGAACCGGAGTCCAAGGGCTTGAGTTAATACTTAATTTTGAACTTCGAAATGAAAGAAATATTATTTCTTTACGTCTTTCTTTACATCTTTCTTTTCGTCTTTCTTTACATCTTTTTTCGGTTCTTCTTTCTTAACGTCTGTTGTAGTCTTTCTTACTTTTCTGTACTTCTTAGAGTGCATTTCAGCTTCTTTCTTCTGAGCATCAGTAAGTGTCGGGATCTTCATGCACTGTCCAGGATAGATCAAATTAGGATTGGTTACCTTTTTGTGTCTGGAGTTTTTCAGAGCATCAGCGTTTGCAACGCCATTTTTGTTAGCATCCCAAATTGCAGGCCAGTAGTACGGTGAACCATATTTCATCTTGGAGATCTTCCAGAGGCAGTCACCTTTTACAACAGTATAGCAAGATTCAGGTGGTTTAACTTCCCAATCAGCAAGTTTCTTCTTCATGGAAGCCATTCTGTCGCGGAATTCAGGTAAGCAGGAAGCTTTATCTTTTGAAATTTCATCGAAGTACATTTTTCTGGCGTCAGCAGGTGTTCCAACTTTGCCATTGATCTTCTTCTCTGTCTCTTCAAATTTCTTTCTGTAATCAGCAACACCGTCTTTGGTATTACCAACTGCAGCATAAAGAAGTCCTTCACAGATCTTAGCATTATTCTGTTTTTCAGCAAGTGAGGTCTTCAAGCCGTCAATCTCGCCATTTAATGCGCTTAATTTAGACTGTAAAGTGCTCTTTTCAGCATTGAGCTCGTCCATCTGTCTCTGCCACTCTTCTTCATCCATCTCTTCCATCTGCTGGTCATCATCATCATCATCATCATCATCCTGTGAAAAAATGTTAGCATTGTTCAATGATAAACCTAATGCTAAGAAGAATAATATAAATAATTTATTGAATTTCATTATTATTTATCCCCCCTATTCATTGCATCAACACAGTTCTTTGTGCTGGCAAGATCTTCTGTACATTTCTTGTTCTTTGCTTCCTGATCTGCAATCTGTTTCTGCAAAGAAGCTTTTTCGTCTTCTTTTGCCTTTACCTGTGAGCGTAAGCTTTCGACTTCTGCTTTCAGGTTATTTAAAGCTTCCATCTGCTCTTCGTCAACGCCGCCACCGCAACCAACTAAGAAAGCTGACCCGGTAAACATTGTAACTACTAAGAGCATATACAGCTTGCTTCTTACGTATGCCATTGAAATACCTCCTGTATTTTTATTGGCGTTATGGAAAATTGGTTAATTAACATAGCAAATATAACACAATTGTTTACGAATGTCAAGAAACATTCTAAAAAACTATACAGTGGGAAACGATGATTTTTGGATTATTTTCAATAAAAGAGTCACATCGTCCTAAATTTAGGACGATGGTGCAAACAATTAATTATTCAGATTTCTGACCTTTTGGTATTGTTTCGACCTTTCTTCAGCCTTTTTCTTTTCTTCTTCGGTTAGAAAAGGTATCTTAAGTACCTGGCCGGGATAAATATAATCCGGACTGAAAATATTGTGAAAATATATATCGTCAAAAGCTTCCGGATTCACGATCGATACCATATTAGCATCCCAGATTGCCGGCCACAATTCAGTTGACCCGTATATCTTCTCAGAGATCATCCAAAGACAATCGCCCTTTACGACCTGATATGTCCTTTCGGTTGTTTTCTCTGTGTAAAGAGCACTTCCCTCCCATGTTTCAAGTTTCTTTTGTAAAGAAATCAGCCTGTCATGAAACTCCGGAAGACACTTTATCATTGATCTGTTTATCTCATCAAAATACATTTTCCTTGCATCTGCCGGCGTTCCTGCTTTTGAACTTATTCTCTTTTCAGTTTCATCAAACTTAATCCGGTATGAATAAACTTCCTCTTTTGTAGCACCAACTAATAAGTATAGTTCTTTTTCGCAGTCAAAATTTTCAAACTTACTGTTCAACTGTTTTAAGCTGTCCATATAAATATTTATTGTGTCAATTCTCGCTAAAAGTTTTATTGCCTCCACTGCATAATAATCCCTTACGATTTCCCACTGTTTCTGGTTTGTTATCAGTTTAGTCAGATCAACTGTATCCTGCTGTGAAAAAAGAGGCAGAGCGGCTGTTAACAAAAGGAGAATAAATATTTTCTTTGACGTGATCAGCAATTCTTCTTATTTTGATATTTTATATGTGTCCACAAGTTTTATCCCGTCATCGTAACGCAGGATATTAAGCTCAGAATTGATTCCGTGGTAATCTAACGAAATTTTTGATTTAATTGCATCATAGTTTACCAGATTTTTGAGGGCAAGATTAAGGGATTCCCTAGTGGAATTTCCCTGAGC
>JANWKI010000112.1 GCA_025451455.1 Ignavibacteria bacterium | reverse complement strand
CAAAAACCTATCCTTATAAATACAGAGTTGAATACACCACAACCGACCCGGAAAAAGGCTTATATTTTATTTCACCGGGTGCAGTATTTCCCAATAAGCCGTATCAGGTGTGGTCGCAGGGCGAAGGCGAAGATAACCGGTACTGGTTCCCCAGCTATGATTACCCGAACGATATGGCTACATCAGAAATGTATGTAACGGTTGACAGCAAATATCAAACCCTTTCGAACTGTGTTCTGGAAAGCAAAAAAGATAACACAAACGGTACAACAACCTGGCACTGGGTAAGTAAAAGGCCTTATTCATCTTACCTCATCATGCTTGGTGTCGGTAACTGGGATGTTATTGAAGATTCATGGGACGGTATTCCCGTTACTTCGTATGTACCCATAGGGAAAAAGGAATGGGGTGAGCGTTCTTACAGACAAACTGCTGATATCGTGAAGTTTTTCTCTGAATATACAGGTTACAGGTACCCGTGGAGCAGCTACCTGCAGGTAGCAGTTGAGGATTTTATTTACGGTGGAATGGAAAACACAGGTGCAGTTGTATATTTTGACGGTTCAGTTTATGATGATAAGACAGAACCTGATTACAGTGCCACAGGACTTGTAGCTCATGAGATTGCACACCAGTGGTGGGGCGATGCTGTTACATGCAAAAACTGGAATGAAATATGGCTTAACGAAAGCTTTGCAACATATTTCCAGTGTTTATACTCTGAGCATCTCTACGGTAAGGATGAATTTGATTATAATATTTTCCGTAACGGAAACAGTGCAATTACCGTCGATTCAACTACTGCGAGGAAACCGATATATACCCGCGAAGGGCTTACCACAAATACTTATGATAAAGGCTCAGTGGTGCTTAATATGATGCGCTATTACGTTGGTGATGAAAAATTCCGCAGCGCGATGAATATATATATTACAAAACACCAGCATACACCGGTTGTTACAAAGAACCTGCTTGATGCGCTGCATGAAGCAATAGATATGGTCTTTCTGAAGGCAAAGCAAACAGATATGAAATGGTTCTTTGAAGAATGGATATATAATGCGGGCCAGCCGGAAATCGAAGCAGGTTATGTTTTTGATGAATCTAGCAAAGAGATATCAATAACAGCCCGGCAAATTCAACGGCTTGATTCAAGCTCCGTTTTCAAAATACCGTTTCCAATTCAGATAATTACCGCAGGCTCCAAACAGGATTTCAGGATGGAAACCGGAATTGAACCCAAAAGTTATAAAATAAAACTTGATTCAAAACCATTATGTGTAAATTTCAATAAAGGAAACAAAGTACTCTGCAAACTTCGATTTACCAAGCCAATGCAGGACTGGATTTACCAGCTAAAGAATTCAGAAGATGCAATTGACAGAATTACTGCTATCAGGGGACTGAAAGATTATATTAATGATGATTCAGCAGTAAATGCAATCGCTGAGGTAATGACAAGTGATAAATTCTGGGGGGCAAGATATGAAGCTGCGCAGATGCTGAGTTACTCAACAAATAAAATCGTTCAGGATATTTACCTTAAGAAACTTGTAGAAGAAAGTGATTCAAGGGTAAGAAGGTCATATATTACCGGGATAGCAAATCTTTTTGAGAAGAATCCGGAAGTAAAAGAAGATAAAGCAGTACTGGAATTTTTCCTGATAAACCTTATCAACAACGAAACCAGCTATTATGCAGTTGCCGATGGTATCAGCACACTTGCAAAGATAATGGATAAAGATAAAGTTTATGATGTAGTTGTTCCATATCTTTCAAAAGATTCACACGCAGAAATTATCCGCAGGAATGTTATAGCAGCGCTGGATTCATGCAACGACCCGGGTGCTATCGATATTTTTATCGAATACGGCGAAAAAGGGAGCACTTCAAGGCTGAGAAACAGTGCTATCCGGGGACTCGATATTTTCCTTGATAATCCAAAGGTAATCGATTTTCTCAACAAAAAAGTACTCGAAAGGTCAAGAAGCACTCAGGGAGTTATTCTTGATCTTCTTGAAAAAACACATAATGCTTCCTCAAAGCCGTTTCTTGAAGAGCTGAAAGCCAGTTCAAACGATGAAAAATTCAGGGAAAGAGTAAGTAAAATATTGCAAGCTATTAATTAACAATATTTTATACCCCTTTTAATGCTTTAAACCATATCTTGAAATTCTCTTAAAATTTCAGCATATTTGTATTCTTTTCCACTAATTTCCAATTTATACTGAAGTGGATTTTTAACTAACGCTCCTATATTTCCTGAAAAATCAGGGTAATAGGGGAATCTATTAATTTAATTTTTATAAACGGAGTTTTAATTAACGAATGATATCACCAAACGATACAGCAAATGCAAATCAAACGACTGAAGAAGTAAAACCGCCTGTTATCAAAACAAAGGATTTTGTTGCTAAAGATTACAGCGAAGAAGAATTCAAAAAATATATTGAGCTTTATGAAAAGACCTTTAATGTTATAAAAGAAAATGAGATCGCAAAAGGGAAGGTTGTAGCCATTTCAGGCAACGATGTCCTTATAGATATCGGATTCAAATCAGACGGAAGAGTTTCGATAGATGAATTTCCGGATCCCGATAATATCAAGATCGGCGATGAACTGGAAATTTTTGTAGAAAAAATTGAAGACCGTGAAGGACAGCTTGTTTTATCGCGCAAACGCGCCGATATTATCAGGAACTGGGAGAAGATAACAGCAGCAAAAGAAAATGATACGGTCATACAGGGTAAATGCATAAGAAGGATAAAAGGCGGATTTGTTGTTGATCTCGGCGGCATTAATGCATTTTTACCGGGTTCACAGATAGATACAAAGCCTATCAGGGATTACGATGTTTATGTAAATAAAATGCTTGATTTCAAGATATTGAAAATTAATCACCCCAACGAAAATATTATAGTTTCGCATAAAGTACTGGTTGAAGAATCCATGTCTGAGCAGAGAGAAAAGCTTCTTACAACTCTTGAGCAGGGGCAGGTATTGCAGGCAGCAGTTAAGGCTATTACCGATTTCGGCGTTTTTGTTGATCTTGGCGGCGTTGACGGCCTTATTCATATCACTGATCTCTCATGGGGAAGAATTAACCACCCCTCAGATGTTGTACAGCTGGATCAGCCGATTGAGGTTAAAGTGCTTGAGTATGATAAGGAAAAGAAAAGAGTTACTCTTGGATTAAAGCAATTACAGCCGCACCCATGGGAAAATATCGAAGAGAAGCTTAAGATAGGTGATAAAGTTAACGGAAAGGTTGTTTCTATTACCGATTACGGCGCATTTATCGAAATTGAAAAAGGAATTGAAGGGCTTATTCATATTTCCGAAATGTCATGGACCCAGCACATAACAAACCCGACCCAGGTTGTTACAATGGGGCAGGTTATAGAAGCTATTGTGCTAAGCCTTGATAAGAATGAGAAGAAGCTCTCTCTTGGAATAAAACAGCTTACCCCGAATCCATGGCAGTCTCTGCTTGACCGTTTCCCGGTAAACTCACAGCACAAGGGAAAGGTCTGCAATATAACCAATTTCGGCGTATTTGTTGAGCTTGAAGAAGGTGTTGACGGATTGATCCATATTTCTGATCTATCATGGACAAAGAAGATATTCAATATCGAGGATTTTGTTACCCTGGGCCAGGAAATTGATGTTACGATACTTGGAATTGATGTTGAGAACCAAAGAATTGCTCTCGGTCACAAACAATTGACCGATAATCCATGGAATAAGCTTGCAGATGAATATAAAGTAGGAACTGAAGCTAATTGCAAAGTCATGAAAGCGATTGAAAAAGGAATGATCGTAGAGCTTCCAACGGTTGTTGACGGTTTTATTCCCGCATCACAGCTATCGGTTTCGCAAGTTAAGAATTTCTCCGAATTATTCAAAACAGGCGATGAATTCAGTGCCGAAGTAATTGAGTTCGATAAAGAATCCAAGAAGATAGTTCTTTCAGTCCTTGAATACCTTAAGGATAAAGAAGAAAAAGAAGTAAATGATTATGTGACGAAGTACGGATTGAAACCTTTTACACTTGCTGATGTTGTTGACAGAACAAAAACTGCGGTACCATCCAAGGAAGAGATCGATTTTAAGATAGACGATGTAATTACAGTCGATAAACAGGCAGAAACCAAGGAATAAACTGATTTTAAAAGCTGCAGCGAAAAAGCATTCTGCCTCCTAAGCAGAGTGCTTTTTTCTTTTTGAAAAGAAATTACCCGGCAAAAAAAGAGAAATGGAAAATTATAAGAAAGTAATGTTTGAAGCAGCTGATGAAGCTGCAAAAATACTCATGGAGTATTTTGATACAGTGTTTGAGATAGGGAGGAAAAAATTTTATAACGACTTAGTTACAGAAGTTGATAAAAAAAGCGAGGCAAAGATAATTGAAGTAATACACAGTTATTATCCCGATCATAATGTTCTGGCCGAAGAAGGAGGTGACCTTCATAAGAAATCAGACTATGTGTGGATTGTTGACCCGATAGACGGTACTGTAAATTATGCTCATGCTCTCCCGATCTTTTGTGTTTCAATTGCACTCGAAATTAAAGGTGAAATAGAACTTGGAATTGTTTATAACCCATTTTCAGATGAAAAATTCTTTGCCCAAAAAGGAAAAGGAGCATATTATAATGATAAGAAGATAACTGTTTCAGACACAGAAAACCTGAAGGACGGATTCCTTGTTACCGGTTTTGCATACGGACTTGATGTAAAGGACGACCACTCCCTTGAGCATTTCGTTAATTTTGTTAAAATGGGGCTGCCCGTCAGAAGGCTCGGCTCGGCTGCCATGGATATTTGTTATGTTGCCTGCGGCAAGTTCGATGCTTTCTGGGAATTTAACCTCCATGCATGGGATGTTGCAGCTGCATATCTCATTTTACTGGAAGCGGGCGGCAGGGTAACGGATTTTAGCGGCGGGCATTATCATGTTTATGACAGGCAAATACTAGCCACAAACGGAAGGACAATTCATGATGAGATGATAAACGAGCTAAAAAAGGTAAATGAGGAAATAATGAAGCAATAGATAACGGACAGGAAAAACATATAGGTATAGAATTAATACAAGGATTTTTAGTTTAAAATGGGTTAATATTGTGGAATATTAATCCATTTTTTATTGGTAGAGGGAGAGAATCAAAATGATCGGCTTAATTATATTTTTAGTAATTGTAATTGCCATTGTCACAGCATTAAGAAAAGGGGCAGCAGGCAATCAGAGCATGACAAAAATTCTGGGGCTTGTCAGGAACGCCAGTGCTATCGGCATTATTATTGCACTCATCTTTTCATGTGTGGCACAGGTAGGTGCAGGTGAAGTAGGTGTGCAGGTTTTATTCGGAAGCGTCCAGGACGGAATTTTAAGAAGCGGTCTGAATATGGTCAATCCGCTTGTAAGTGTGGAGAGTATGGATATAAGAACACAGGCATATACTATGAGCTCGGTTCAGGATGAAGGTCAGCATACCGGTGATGATGCTATTTCAACTTTATCAAGCGATGGTTTAACCCTCAAGCTTGACCTGACCGTTTGGTACAGGCTTAATGAAGGCGATGCTCCTCAGGTTTACAGGACAATTGGCACGGATTACGTTGAAAAAATTGTAAGGCCGGCTGTAAGAACAGCTATCAGGGATGTATCAGTCGGTTATTCCGCAACAGATATATATTCAATTAAACGCGAGGATTTTGTGCGCGAGGTGACAAAAAACCTCGAAGCAGCGTTTAACGGAAGGGGAGTTATACTTGAAAGAGTGCTGCTGCGTAATGTCGAGTTACCAGAGAAAGTACGCGCTGCTATTGATGAAAAGATAGCATCAGAGCAGAGAGCACAGCAAATGGTATATGTTCTGCAAAAAGAGAAACAGGAAGCGGAGCGCAAAAGAGTTGAAGCCCAGGGTATCTCCGACTATAACAGGATAGTATCGCAAAGTATAACTGACCAGGTTCTTCAGTTAAAGGGTATTGAAGCAACTCTTGAGCTTGCTAAAAGCAATAACTCTAAAATGGTTATAATGAACGGCAAGAACATGCCGCTTATATTCGGGCCATCAGGCTTTTAATCTCAATCTTGAATCTTGAATCTTGAATCTTGAATCTTAAATCTTGAATCCAATGAAGGGTGTACCGCTAAACGAAGAGCTTTACAATTATATTGTTGATACTTTCGCGCAGGAAGACGATATTTTAAAGGGAATTGTAAAGGGAACGGAAGAAAATAAAATTCCGCTGATACAGGTATCTCCTGATAACGGGAAGTTCCTGTATCTGCTTATCAAAATGATCGGGGCAAAACGAGTCCTTGAAATTGGCACACTTGCTGGTTATAGCACTATATGGATGGCAAGAGCACTGCCTGAAGACGGAAAAGTCGTAACCCTGGAAATAAGCAAAGAGCATGCGGAATTTGCCCGAAGCAACTTTAATAAAGCCGGACTTGAAAACAAAATACAGCTGGTTTTCGGTAAGGCTATGGATTCGCTGGAAAAGCTGTTGGAAACACCAGATTCTAAGAAAAAATTTGATTTTGTTTTCATTGATGCTGACAAAGAAAATTCCTCAGCGTATTTTGAAAAAGCTATTAAGTTAACAAATAGCGGCGGAGTAATTGCTACGGATAATACTCTTAAAAATGGAAATGTAATTAGGAAAGATGTAGATGAAGGCACAAAAGGCATCCAGCTCTATAATGAAAAAGTTGCTAATGACCCCAGAGTTGAATCATTGCTGGTTTCCATTTCAGACGGGTTAACTATCAGCCGGGTAAAGTAATAAAGATGAAAGATTACAGTAATTTTTTGAGGCCGCTTGTAATTTGT
>JANWKI010000111.1 GCA_025451455.1 Ignavibacteria bacterium | reverse complement strand
TGTTAATCATGTTTACTTAGTACCCGCAACTATTCACTCCCCTGAGATTTCACCAAATGCCGTGCTGCCAAGGTTTGATTCACTCACCGGACTATTCAAAGGTTCACCTTTTAACATGGGTTTTGTGTTAGCAATTAGTTCGTGTGTATTCATGTTTTACCTGATCAGGAAAACACCGCTGGGATACGAAATAAATACTTTAGGGCTGAACAAAAACGCGGCTGAATACGCAGGGATGAATGTAAAAAAACTGACAATACTTTCAATGGCTCTGGCAGGAGGTTTTGCAGGCCTTGGCGGATTGAATTTTGTAAATGGTTACAAGCATTATTTCGAGCTGGGTTTTTCGGAAAACGCAGGGTATGTAGGGATTGCAGTTGCACTGATCGCAAGAAATAATCCGTTTGCTATAATACTTGTAGCGGTATTTTTTGGAATGCTGGAATATGGTGGTTTGACAATTAACACGATGGTCCCCAAAGAAATTGTTACAATATTACAGGCTTTGATAATCATAATAATTATTTCAATCTCACATTTCACAGAAAAAATACTTTCAGGTAAAAAACATTTCACTGTAATGAATGCTGGATGAACTTTTAGATATTACATTTTTCATGCAAACGCTCCGGATAACGATACCCTATCTGTTGCCATCGCTGGGCGCGGTATATTCTGAAAAGGGCGGCGTAATAAATATTGCTCTAGAGGGAATACTTCTTGCGGGAGCATTCTGTACTGCCCTTGGCACTTATTATACCGGCAGCGTTTATATAGGTGTGATATTCGGCATCTCAGCCGGATTATTAGTATCATTAATTCATTCTTATGTAACTGTTACCTGCAAAGCAAATCAGATCGTCTCGGGTATTGCACTCAACATCCTTGCACTTGGAGTAACAAAGTTCTTCTGCAGGATAATATTCAACAGCTCGAGCAATTCCGCGAGGATACCGGGAATTGAAGCCTTTGGGCTTCCATTCAATCCTTTCATTGCAATATGCGGTTTACTGATTGCTGTTTCATATGTGATAATCTATAGAACAAGGTTCGGATTAAGGCTTAGGGCAGCCGGAGAAAATCCTGAAGCAGCTGATTCGCTTGGAATAAGTGTAAATAAGATAAGGTATATTGGCGTACTTATCAGCGGCGCATTTGCAGGGCTTGGCGGGGCTTGGCTTGCATTCGATCAGCATAGTTTTACTGACGGTATCTCTGCTGGGCGGGGATACATTGCACTGGCAGCAATGATAATCGGGAAATGGAACCCGCTGGGAGCAGCGGCAGCCTGTCTGTTTTTCGGATTTGCGGAGAGTTTTTCACTGCAATTTCAGGATTCGGGAATACCCACGCAATTTATACAAATGCTGCCGTATGTACTTACAATTATTGTTCTTGCAGGATTTATCGGCAAGGCTAACTCACCTGCCGCAGACGGAATCCCATTTGAAAAGAAAGACTGATTTGAAATATTGAAAAACAATTTTATCAAATATCTTAAAATACTTTCAAAAAGCAAATATGTTTTCCTGCTGAATATTTCTGATAAAATCTTCTCATTTATCATTATGATTCTTCTTGCCAGAAAGTTCCTGCCGGAGATTTATGGAGAGCTGATTACATTATTTACAGTATCCGGAGTATTTGTTTCTATTTTCGATCTGGGTCTGCCAATCTATTTACAGAGAGAGACCGCCATAAACCCCAAAAATGCATCCGAAACTTTCAGTTTGGCTTTTACTGCGGGATTGCTCCTGTTTTCGGCTTACTTTATTTTTACAGGTCTTTCTGTGAGGGTTTTATATCCGGGGATATCATTTGCTTTGTTCTCTTTGACTGCAATAATGCTTTACAGCTCATCTCTGGTAAACATATGCAATAAAGCCCTTTCAGGCTTCAGTGATTTTAAGAGCCAGTTCATTGCATTTATTCTTCCCCGGTTACTGATAATAGCCGTATTTATTGCCGGTATATATTATTTTAACTTTGGATTGAATTCTTTTATTATAACAATGCTTTCAGGTTTTTCATTAAATCTTGTAATTGTTATGTACTACCTTGCCAAATCGGGAGTGAAATTTTCCATTACATTATTTTCTTTTAAGAAATTTAAGAATATTTTAGCGATATCAATTCCACTGGGACTGGCAGTTATTTTCAACCTGCTTTATGATAAGATAGATGTTTTGCTGATCTCAAAAATTTGCGGATTTACAGAAACGGCTTATTATAATGTGGGCTACGGTTTATTCAAAGCATCTGCCCTTTCATTCTCATTTCTCCTTGTACCTGCATTCACAGAAATCGCTTCATTGAGAAGTGATAAGTCCGCACTCAGGCTTTATTTTAAAGAATATTCATTCATTATCCTTGTGATCTGTTTTGCTGTGGCTGCCGCATTATTTTTTCTTTCCGGGTTTTTGGTAAATGCCCTTTATACAATTAAATTCCGGAGCTCGGTTCCGGTTCTTCAGATCCTTGTTTTTGGGATAACGGCAATGGGAATGAACAATCTGACAGGGATAATGCTAAATGGAATGGGTTATTATAAAGTTGTAATGTATATTACACTATACGGATTGATATTTAACGTTTCTTTGAACATTATTTTTATCCCGGTTTACGGGATAATTGCTGCAAGCGTAATAACCGTACTTACCGAATACCTGATTTTTTTTACGGAATTCTATTACCTGAGGAAAATTCTGAATACCTGATCTTAAAAAAATATTTTGGGAACATCAAACTGGCAGAACATATCTTATAACATAGAGCTTATCAGGAAGCTGAATCCTGTATCAATTCTTGATGTTGGGGCAGGTTTCGGACGCTGGGGAATTTTATTCCGCGAATTTCTTGAAATATGGGACAACTCAAGATATGATGGCAAATGGGAGAGAATTATTGACGCTGTTGAAATATACAGCGGCTATATTAAAGACTACCATCATTATTTTTATAATAACATATACATAGAAGATGCATTGACATTCCTCAAAAAAACGGATAAGCATTATGATCTTATCAACTTCGGAGATGTAATTGAACACTTCACAAAACCCGAAGGTGAAGAATTAATATCTCTTGCTATGGAAAGAGCCCGGTATGTCTTAATTAATATACCCATAGGGAAACACTGGGAACAGAAAGCTGCAGGTGAGAATCCATATGAAGAACACAAAAGTGTCTGGTATAATAACGATTTTACAAAGTTCACCCATTACAAACTGAAATCCTTTAATGATCTTGCAATGAGAGATTTCAGTGTTGTCCTGCTATCGAATCAGAAAATCAAATACGTGAACAGATATGGCAGATTTTTCGGTCTTAAAAACTTCCTGAAACACAAGCTGGGGCTGAGGGGAATAATTGCAAAGTACGAAAAACACAGGAATAAGATCAAATGAAAAGTCACAAAGATCCTGTTATCTTATATGCCGGCAGATTCAATCCGGGTGAAATGCTCTCTGGTCCGGAGAAAACTGCAAAGAGGATATTCATGGAACACTCCGGGAAAGGAAAAGCTTTTTTTATCCAGTATTTTTTTGACGGCAGGCTCTACGGGATAAAACAAAAACTATTTGGAGAAGAACTCAACAGCTATGGTGAAAATGAGACTGTGTTAACTCTGGGGTTGTTTAGGATTTTCAGTGCACTTAGAAAGTTAAAACCTGATATAATTCATATCATTACTTTTGAAAGATTTGCAGGTATTTTTATTTTGTATTCAATGATATACAGCACAAAGATCATATATAACGTTCACGGAATAGTGTCATACGAAAATAATGAACTTAAGAAAGTACCGTTTCTTCAGAAATTAAAAGACAGGTTTTGCGAGAGGATGTTCATAAAAAGATCTGCCAGACTGATATTTAATTCCGAAAATACAATTGATCTGGCAGAGAAATATTTTAAGGTAGTTGAATCTAAAGCGGTGATTTTACCAAATGGTATTGATGCTGAATTCATGAAAAACCGGGTCTCCGGAAACCGTGACCTGAGGTTAAGAGCTGTATTTATAAATAAAAACGAATTCAGCAAAACCGGAATAGAATTTCTGAATACATTACTTAATTATTCTGATATAAGGCTCGAACTGTTCATAATATCAGAGTCAAAACCTGATACCATAACAAATGATAAAGTAAATATTACATATGTTTCACCAATGCCGGCTGCTGAGCTTGCTGAATTTTACAGAGATAAGGATATCTTTCTATCATTAAACCTTTATGATACGTTCTCAATTTCGACAGCTGAGGCTATGGCAAGCGGCCTGATACCAGTTATTACATCTCAAACAGGTATCCGCAGATATGTTCATGACGGAAATAGTGGTTTTATTGTGGAGTATGGCGACCATATCAGGCTAAATGAGATACTGAAGATCATTGAAGGATACGAATTACCTGAAAGGGAGCTGCTCCAAAACAGTGCCGCAGGTATTTATGGATCTTTAGCATGGAAGAATGTTTATGAAATGTATTTGGATCTCTACATGGAGACTGCCGCATGAATTTGATGTTAATAGTAAATGAACTGAGGTATACCTGCGGAGTGACAAATCATATCCTTCATCTCTCAGGCGGGCTTGCCGCTGATCCTGATACAAAAATATGGATAATTTGCGGCGGCGGTAACGGAATAAACAGGTTCAGTGATATTGATGTGGATATCATAACCGATGAACGATTCCTGCATATGAACAGGAGCTTTTCAGGTTACATTTCAGCACTGAATTTCCTGGTCAAATTCTGCAGAGAGAATGAAATAGATATTATTCATTCCCATTCTCATTATGCTGCAAGTTTGGCCAGCCGTGCTTCCAGGTTCACAAAAGCAATAACTGTTCAGACAAATCATGGATTATTGGAGGAAAAAGGCAGGTTAAAGCAATTCAATGCAGATAGATATATTGTCGTAAATGAGCATGTACTTGAATACATGATCGAAAATAAAATAGCGCCTCCTGAACGGATAAACCTTATCAGGTGCGGGATACCTGTTCCTTTGACTCCCCCGGTAAAATCCAATACAGAAAGCAGTTTAAGGATCATTGCGGCATCAAGATTTACCAGAGATAAGGGGCTGGATACATACATCAGTGCTGTCGGTAAAATTAATGAGACCACAAGGCAAAAAGCGGAGTTTTATATTGCAGGGGAAGGCGAAATGGAATCAGATCTAAGATCTGAAAATGAAAGTCTGAATGCAGGTGTGAAATTTGCCGGACCTGTTGTGGATATGTATGCGATGTTAGAGCGTACCCATGTTTTTGTGTATCCTTCGCGTTCAGGCTCAGAGGGATTTCCGGCAGTAATTACAGAAGCGGGAGCTTGTAACAGCCTTGTGATCAGCTCGGATTTTAACGGGGTAAGTAATGTGATAGTTGATAATAAAGATGGTTTGATTTTCAGAAAAGAAAGTGCAGATGAACTGGCCGGAAAGCTTGAACTTGTAATAAATGATTATGATTCTTACAGAAATATTGCAACGGCATTTTACAGAAAAGTAAAAGACTGGTACGATCTTGATAAGATGGTGAATAAACACATAGAATTATATAAAAAATGTCTGAAGTAATAAAAAAAATATCAGTCCTGATGCCCGTTTATAATTGCGGCAAGTATGTTTCGTATGCAATAAAGAGCATTTTACAGCAGACATTCAGGGATTTTGAATTCATCATAATTAATGATGGCTCAACAGATAATACTGAAAGCGTTGTGAAAAGTTTTGATGACGAAAGAATTATTTACAGGAAAACCGAAAACAGAGGAACATCGGCTGCGCTTAACTTTGGCTTGAAATTATGCAGGAATAAGTGGGTAGCGCGGATTGACTCTGATGATGTTAACTCTCCGGAGAGGCTTCAAACTCAGGTCAGGTTTCTGGAGGAAAACCCGGGCTATGATGTAATTTCAAGCTGGTCAGTATATTTCAGATCTCCCAATAAGATCCTTTTCCTTTTGCGCGAGCCTGTAGAGCATAGTGATATATATGATTACCTTGACCTGCATAATCCGCTGAATCAATCCTCAATAATGTACAGGAAGAAACTTATCCTTGAGGAGCCCTATAACGAATCATACAGAAATGATGAAGATTTTGAATTGTTTTACAGGATAAGAGATAAAGTTAAATTTTACAATATTCCGGAATTTCTTGTTTATACAAGATGGAGAAAAGATTCAAAATCCGGCCATGTACACAACATCAATCTGCACGAAATGCTGTTTAAACCGGCATTCAAAAACCTGATCGATGCCAAATCCAAGGGCGATCATTTCTACTGGGCATCTGTAATTGCATGGGTTAATTACTTTTACGGAAGCAGGACTGATGCAAGAAGTTACCTTAAAAATTCCTTTTCCTGGAAAAACCTGGCAGCATATATTACTACATTTTTACCTGATAAATATTTCAATAAGTTTATTGATTCAAGAATTAAGTACCGGCTGCAAAGTCTTTTCACATTAACGGGCAGGTTTAAAAAAGAGCTTATTAAATTATTAAAATAATTGAGCCAGCAGAAGAAATACATACTCTATTCTTTGGTTATTTATGCGGTTTTTTCTGCTGGGCTTATCTTTCTGGGGTTTTTTAAAATAGGACTGCTGGCAGACGATTACCTGAATTTTTTTGATGCACAGCATTCAACATTTTACGGTAAGATTACCGGAAGCCTTCCATTTACAAATGCATTTCATATCAGGCCTGTTTATTACCTATCACTTGTTAAGAGCCTGGAGCTGCACGATTGGTTTGGATTTGCCTATGATAACTTTACCCTGTACAGGTTTCAGAACCTGATGCTGTTTCTTTTTATTGCATTTGTTTCCGGGCTGATAGTTTTACATACAACCAAAAGAATGTCCGTTTCTTTGATCGCTTCTGTAACCATACTGCTTTTCCCCAATAATATAAATAATATCTGCTGGCTGGCAGCAAGAGTTGATTTGATATGCTGCTTTTTTTATGTCATGTCAATTTACTTTTATCTGCTGTTTTATGATTACCGAAAGAGATACTTCCTGGTATTTTCGATATTGTCTTTTTTGCTGTCCCTGCTGACTAAAGAGCTCGCAATAACTCTTCCGTTTACAGTTTTACTTATCTCGTATTTTTTATACGGAAAGGAAGGACTGCGAAAATCATTGAGTATTTTCATCCCAATGCTGCTCATATTCATAATGTATTTCCTCTGGAGGATTTTTATATTGGGCAATAATGTAATTGATATTGCAACTCTCTACCAGGCAGTTCCGCTTTCAAATGCACCCGGAGTCTTCGCAAAAGGTTTCATATCATTGACGGTACCGCTTGACTACCTTGAACTGAATTATTTACTGAGAAATGACAATAAGATAATCCTGCTTTATCTTTTCGCTTTATACGGAGCCGGTATCTATCTTATCTGGGTAATGCTGAAAACCAACCTTTCCCGATATTTAGGCGAGATATTTGCATTAATGTTTTTGCTTCTGTTCCCGTATGCAATAGTCGGTTACATCAGGCCGCAAATGATACTTCTGCCTTTTGTTATTCTGAATATACACCTGCTTTGGATTTACAGCATGCAGAGGAAGATCAGCTTAAAACTGAATAAAAAAGTTCTGAAGGTTTTTTACCTGGCAGCGTTATTATTCTGGGTATATTGGAGCGGTGCAGCAGTACACGACTGGCTTACTTCTTATGAAAAAGCAAAAGCAAATGTTGATAACCTCCTGAATACAGAGTTTGAATCAGGCAGGAAAGTGATCCTGATCGGCAACCCGGGAAGATTTAAACAGACTCTTATGTTCGATAATATGACAGGCGCCTATAATTTCTGGAAAGAGAAGAATTTTGTCATCAAAGATACGATCAACGACGTGATCCAGACAGCAGCCGTGGATGAAAGCTCGATCGGGGCAAAACTTGAATGCAATATCTTAGGCCCGGGTGAATTTGAGATCAAAACAACTGCACCCAAACAATTCTTTTATATCGAAGGTTATGATAACGAAAGGATAAAGATGGGATTTCAGAACGGGGATATTTCAGTAGAATTCCTTGAATTTAACAATCTGAATAAACCGATCAGGATGAGATTGAAAGTTCTCAGCAATAATACTACATGCTACCTTGCAGAGAATCTTGGTTTTAGAAAGATATATTGATAAAGAATATACAAAACACAATTTGAGACTTAACGTTCTTCATATAACACCTGACTTCAATTATGCCTGCGGCAGATCTTATTATGTTTTCCTCTTGCTTAAATATCTGAGAAGAAAACATAATGTTTACCTCTTATCAAACGGGGGTGATTCTTTTGACAGGTTAATAGATGAAAATATCCCTTATAAGATCATTAAAGGACTAAACTCCAGAAATCCTTTTTCATTTTCAAAAAACATAAAAGATGTCAGATCGTTTGTTATTGATAATAATATAGATATTATACACACACACCACAGGCTTTCGGAACTTATCAGTAACCAGGTTAAAATGCTGATTGCCGGCAAAAAACCGAAAACAGTATTAACTTCTTTGAGTATTGTCAGTAATATTTATAATGTTGAATTCAAGTCAGACAGGATCATTGCAGTAAGTAACTCTGTGACTAATATGCTGACCGGCAAATTCAAAGTCAGCAGGCAAAAGATCGAAATGATACCGAATTTTGTTGATACTGATGAAATTAACCGGTATGAGATAATTACAAAACGAAAAAAAAGCCGGGGTAAGCTGTATAATATCCTTGCAATAGGAAGGTTCCATCATGAAAAAAATTTTGAGACTTTGCTTAACGCACTTGCAATTTTAAAAGATCATAAAATCAGGCTAATACTTATTGGAGAAGGAGATAATGATATTGATTACAGAAAATATATTTCACTCCATGACCTGAATGTCGAAATAATCGTTCCTCAAAAAGATCTCAGCTGGTTCTTCGATTCTGCTGATATTTGTGTTCTGCCTTCAGTCAGGGATCCTTTCCCAAACTTCATGCTTCAGGCAGGATTGCACAAAAAGCCTTTCATCGGAGCTAACATTGACGGAATTGGAGAGTTAATTAAGGATGGCCAAAATGGCCTGCTTTTTGAAAGCAGGAACGAAAACGAGCTTGCTGAAAAGATACGGTTATTCAAAACACACAGGGCGATGGCTCTTAAGTGCGCTCAAAATCTGCATACGGATGTCATAAATAATTATACCCAGGAATTCATCATACCAAAGATCGAAAAGCTTTACAGGGGTTTAACAAAATAAGAAGCAATGTGAAAGAGCTGGATAAAATAAATATATACGGAATTTCAATAAGCAAAACTGAAGGGTCAGATCTGAATGAGGCAATAGCTTCGGCAATATCTTCTAACACTAAATTGAGCATAACTTACTGCAATGCATATATTGTTAACCGGATCTGCAATGATGCGGCTTTACTGCCGCTATTGAATTCTTTCGATATAATACATCCGGATGGAAT
>JANWKI010000110.1 GCA_025451455.1 Ignavibacteria bacterium | reverse complement strand
CTGAAATTACGACAAACATTGAACACATAAAAGCCGAAACTGCAAATATTATCGGAATCCTTGAAGGCAATGACCCTGTATTAAAAAATGAAATAATTGTGGTTGGTGCTCATATGGATCACTTGGGTGACGGAATGAAATATGGCTCTTTATCTGATGGCCATACTGCGGAAATTCACAATGGCGCTGATGATAATGCTTCGGGGGTAGCCGGAGTTCTTGAGCTTGCTGAATACTATGCTTCAAAGAAAAGTGATCTTAAACGCAGCGTGATATTTATGTTCTTCAGCGGTGAAGAAGCCGGGCTTCTGGGCTCTTCATATTTTGTTAAGAGCGATTTGTTTAAGAAATACAATATTGTTTCAATGATAAACCTTGATATGGTGGGCAGGCTCGCAGATAATAAACTGACAATCGGCGGTACAGGTACTTCCGGAGTTTGGGAACCTTTACTGGACTCTCTCAATAAAACCTACAACTTTACTGCGGCATTCAATAAAGACGGTTACGGTCCATCGGATCATGCAAGCTTTTATTCCAAAGATATTCCCGTGCTGTTCTTCTTCACAGGTTTGCATAAAGATTATCACAGGCCTTCGGATGACTGGGATTTAATTAATTCAGAAGGCGAAGTAAAAGTGCTTGATATGACAGCTAACGTGATCGATTATTTGAATTCTCTTTCAGAAAAACCGGGATTTGTAAAAGTACAGGTAGAAAAGAAAGAGGAAACCAACAGGGGATTTCGTGTCACTTTGGGTGTAATTCCCGATTATTCCTCATCCAAGGAAGGACTTGAAATAACAGGTGTCAAAGCCGGGGGAGTGGCAGAAAAAGCCGGATTACAGGGCGGTGATATCATAACAAAACTCGGTCAGTACGAAATAAAGAATATTTATGATTATACCGATGCGCTGAGCAAATTCAAACCCGGCGAAGAGACCGAAGTGGTTTATCTGAGAGGCACCGAAGAAAAGAAAATCACCGTAACATTTGCAAAATAATTTTGAGTCATTATAAATATATAATTATCGGCGGTGGAATGACTGCCGATGCTGCAGTTAAGGGTATTCGTGAACTGGATGATTCAGGAGTTATCTTAATGCTCAGTTCAGAGCCCGACCCGCCTTATAGCAGGCCTCCGCTTACCAAAGGATTGTGGAAAAATACCCCTGTTGAAAAAATATGGAAAAAAACTGAAGAAAAAAACGCTGAGATCCGATTGAATACTACAGTAAAGAGCATAGACCCCGGAAATAATACTGTGTTACTGAGCACCGGTGATAAGCTCACCTACGAAAAGCTGTTACTGGCAACAGGCGGGAAAACTGTAAAACTTCCTTTTGGAGATAATGGCATTATTTATTACAGAACATACAGTGATTACAAAAAGCTTCGTGAAATTGCAGAGAAGAAAAATGATTTTGCTGTAATTGGAGGAGGTTTTATTGGTACTGAAATCGCAGCGGCATTAACAATGAACAGTAAGAAAGTTACTATGATCTTTCCCGGTAAATTAATTGGAGAAAGGATATTCCCCGCTGATCTTGCAGAATATGTCACTTCTTATTATAAGGATAAAGGTGTAGGGTTTATTACCGGTGACTCAGTTAATACAATTGAAGTAAGCGGTGAAAAGAAGAAACTTATTACTGAAAACAGCAAAACTCTGATAACGGATGCTGTTATCGCCGGAATTGGGATAAAACCAGATACAGCACTGGCTGAATCAGCCGGAATTATTACAGGCAACGGGATATTAGTTGATGAATTTCTAAGAACAAATCTTGCATCAGTTTATGCAGCCGGGGACTGCGCTAATTTTTATAATCCGCTGCTTGGTAAGCGAATAAGAGTTGAGCACGAAGATAATGCAAATAAGATGGGTTACTTTGCCGGTAAAAATATGGCAGGGGCTGAAACCACATATGACTACCTGCCTTTTTTTTATTCGGATATGTTCGAGCTTGGTTATGAGGCAGTTGGCGAATTTGATCCTGAAATGGAAGTGTATCCGGACTGGAAGTATAAATATAAGGAAGGGGTTGTATATTATCTTGCAGAGGGCAGGGTAAGGGGAGTACTTTTATGGAATGTCTGGGGACAGGTGGATGAAGCCCGTAAACTAATCGGTGAAAAGGGGCCATTCAAACCCGGGGATCTGAAAGGCAGGCTGCCGGTCAAAAAAGAAAAATAGAATTTGGCATAAAAAAAGGGGCTTAAGACCCCTCTAATTTACATCAATAAATCGCTTTTATTTTTTCACATTTCACGTGAATTGTTTACTTCAGGATCTTGATTCCTTTTGCGGTAATCCTGTACATTTTCTGCGGCCCTTTAATATCATCATTTTTTTTGCCGGATTCTTCTGCAAAATGTTTTGCCTGCTCTTCGGTAATTTCCTTAACTGCAAATTCGCCTTCAACTACCACCTTTTTGTTTGATATATCCATATCTTTCGGCATCAAAAATTTATGCAGTGTCATAGCACGGATGTAATTCTGCCCGTCGGATATTACTGTCCAGCATCCTGCTTCGCGGCAGATCTCTGTCATTGTACCTTCGACGACAACATTTTTTCCCTCAAAACCTGTTAGGTCTGCGAAAATATCTGTAACTGTCATTATTTTTGTATCAGGTGTGATATCCGCACCATATAAAGTACCGTCTGAGAGCTCCTTTGGTTCAACTTTTCCTTCTTTATGCATATCGTCCTGTGCTACTGCCTGAAGGGTAAACATAAATAAAACAACAATTAATGCTAATATATATTTCATAATATTTTCTGGATAAGTTTCACTGAGTATGTTCAGTAATCACAAAGTTAATATGAAAATTCAGGATTTGTAATACAAAAAAAGCCGGATAAAAATACCCGGCTTTCATGATCTATTTTCTTTGGGTTCTACTCTACTGTAACGCTTTTTGCCAGATTCCTTGGCTGGTCAACATTACAATCCCTTAATACTGCGAGGTGGTATGCAAATAACTGGAGTGGTATAGTAGTTAATATTGGTGAAAGCATTTCAAGTGTATGGGGTATCTTAATAATGTAATCAGAATAATCCTCAATATGGCTGTCGGAGTCATCATCGGTAATTGTGATAACAATACCTTTTCTTGCCTTCACTTCCCGTATATTGGAAATTACTTTTTCATATGTAGAATCCTTCGGAGCAATTACAATTACCGGCATGTTCTGGTCAATTAAAGCTATTGGCCCGTGTTTCATTTCCGCGGCCGGGTATCCTTCAGCGTGGATGTATGATATTTCTTTAAGCTTTAAAGCTCCCTCAAGAGCAACCGGAAAGTTATAACCTCTGCCCAGGTACAGCATATGCTGGCAGAATTTGAACACTTTTGCAATTTCTAGGATTTTATCGTTTAGCTTCAATATTTGTTTGATCTTTTCGGGCAATAGATGCAATTCGTCGGTTATGCTCTTTATTTCTGAATGAGTAAGAGAGTTTCTGTACTGGGCAATCATCAGTGAAATGAGCGCAAGCCCTGTAAGCTGAGATGTGAATGCTTTTGTAGAAGCAACACCAATTTCAGGGCCGGCATGAGTATATACTCCGGCATGTGTTTCCCTTGCAATGGTGCTTCCAACAACATTTACTATACCATATACATCTGCGCCTCTTGTTTTGGCTTCCTTTAGAGCAGCCAGAGTATCAGCAGTTTCGCCGCTTTGGCTGATAACGAACATAATGTCATTAGGATATATAACCGGATTTCTGTATCTGAACTCCGAAGCGTACTCAACTTCAACCGGTATTTTGCACATCTGCTCGATCATGTATTCACCAACCAGTCCCGCATGCCATGCAGTGCCGCAGGCCGAAATTATTATTCTTGGAGCATATTTCAATTTTTCTGTTACATTAATCAATCCACCAAGCTTCACCAGACCTGTATCTTTGATTATCCTTCCGCGCATTGTATTTGTTATTGAGTCAGGCTGCTCGTTTATCTCTTTAAGCATGAAATGCTCATAACCGCCCTTTTCAATCTCTTCAAGATCAAACGTTATTTCTTCAAGTTCTCTCTCGATCTTTTCATCTTCAATCGTTTTAATCTCGAATTTATCACGCGTGCAAATAACCATTTCTCCGTCAAGCAGATAAAGCACCTGACGTGTATAAGGAATGATAGCAGTTGCATCAGAGGCAACTATAAACTCATTTTCGCCAACTCCCAGTACCAGCGGACTTCCTTTCCTGGCAGCAATCAATTTTTCCGGTTCGAATTTGGAAATAACGCACATACCGTATGTCCCGTCTACTTCAGCAAGTGTCAGCCTGACCGCGGTTTCAAAATCCATAACGTTTTTATGGTGGGAACGAATGAGATGAACCAGGCATTCGGTATCGGTATCGGTTTTAAAAACATAACCTTCTCTTTCAAGCCTGGTTTTGAGCACTTTGTAGTTTTCGATGATGCCGTTATGAATTACAACTATCTCGTTATCATCATCAAAAATAGGGTGGGCATTCGTATCGTTCGGCTCGCCATGGGTTGCCCAGCGTGTATGACCGAATCCGATAGTTGCATCTTTATCGTAACCGTTAGTACTCAGCAGGTTTTCAAGGTCAGTAACTTTTCCGGCAGTCTTCCTTACAACAATTTCACTGTCAAACATTAATGCCACTCCGGCAGAATCATAGCCTCTGTATTCAAGCTTCTTTAATCCGCTAATTATTATTGGAAGTGCCTGCTTATTACCAAGATATGCAACTATTCCGCACATATTTCTAAATTATATTAAAAAGTTTACTAAAATCAATGATTTAATGAATAAACATACAATAATCATGAAACCTATTCAATACCGTTTTTCAGTTACAAGCCGGCAATCAATTGGCGGAACTGATTCCCAGGATTAATGCGCCGAACTTCACCCAGTCAAATAGTGGGCTTAAGTAAAAGCCAAACAATATGGCAGGAACCAAGAAGACTAACAATATAAATTTACGGTGAGTTTCAAGAGGTACATGATTTATTACGGGTTTACCGCTGAAAATTGTGTACGTGAGCTTAAAAATAAAATAAAACATCACAAAAGAGGATAATATGGAAATAGCAGCAAGCCAAAACAGATCCTTGGAAAGAGCTGCAATTATCAGTATCAATCTGCCGGAAAATCCGGCAGTGAGAGGAAAACCTGCTGCACAGCTTAAAAAGAAAATAAATGTAAAAAATAACAGCGGCCCACTTTTTCCCTTATGCTTCAAATCATCAATAGTAACAGCCTGAAATTTATCTTCAAATATCCTGATGCAATACAGAAGACCTGTCATAATTATCAACAAGACGGCAATATTAAACAATGCTGCATTTGAGCCGCCGGGTGAAGAGGCTGCCAGCCCCATGATCAAATTCCCCGCCTGAGAGATCATGATAAATGCAAATATCTTTTTTAAATTTTTCTGCCATAATATCAAAATGCTCCCTGTTATTACAGAAGCAGCAGAAATTACTGAAAGCAGGAGGTCCATTTTTATCCCGGGAATAATGCTGTATATTTCCGAACCGGTTATAAAAGAATTCCCGTCGTGAAAAGCAGTGAGCAAGAACCTTATCAATACTAATGCCGAAGTTATGACACCGGTAATTGAAATAAGCGCCAATTGCCTTACAGGAAGTTTTTCCGAATATGTAGGGAAGTATAAATTAAAGGGAAACAGCATCATTCTGTATCCGATTGCGAAAGTAATGAGCAGAACTGAAATGGTCAATGTTAACGGATTAAATGAGTTTGCAGATAAGTATTCACTTATACTGTAATATCCGGTTGTTCCGCAAATTCCGAACATCAATGATGCTCCAAACAGCATAATTGCAGATACAGTTATGCCGTATATGTAATTCTTTAAAGCAATTATCCTTTTCCCGGAAATCAGTATATATATTGAGATACTCATTACTTCAAGCGATACAAAAAGCATGACAAGATCTGAAGACCCAACTGAAAGCATTGCTCCAAGCGTGAAAGTCAAAAGCAAAATAAACTCCGAAGTACTATTTTGAGAGGTATAGAATAAGAGAAAAAATATAAATGATGAAAGGACGATTAATATCTTCCCAAAATACGCAAAATGATCTATCACCAGAAGGCCGTTAAATGCAGTTTGAGGAAGTGTATATGCCTCAAGAAATGTGAGGAGAAGCACCAGCAGCAATCCGGCAGCAGGGAAATAATAATTTATTCTCCCCGTTTTTTTTGTAAATACAGAAAGCGCATTTGTGATAACAATTGTCAGGGAAAGTGTAAGCTCAGGCAGAAAGTTATAGAGACTATTAACAGTTTGGGAGTTCAATTATTTTGTTTAAACAATTAATTGTCTGGTGCAATTGCCTGAAATTTGAGCTAAACCAAAAAAAATATTTGTACCGCCGATCGGACTCGAACCGACACGAAGTTGCCTCCACTGGATTTTGAGTCCAGCGCGTCTACCAATTCCGCCACAGCGGCAAATAATGATGCAAATTCTTGAATAATATGAAGTTTATTAACGATTTAGCTCTAAACTTTTACTATAATAATAACTTTATAAAACAGTTAAAATGAAATAAAATACCACAATTCCTATAATAGAGAAGGACAGCATTAATTGTACATTCTCATTATAAAGTTTCCTGAGCAAAAGCGCTGAAATGTTTATTGACTCACCGGGCAGTGTACTGTCATATTTTGAAACAAAAATGTCAAACTGTAAAAAAACTATCCCGGTCTTCAATAACAAAGCTGCAGAGAATCTTGAAGCAAGTGTAACGGGTTGCAATACGAATCTATCCAGAAGGATAATCATTGATCTCACAGGCGGGAATTTGATAATTATTCCCTTAATATTTTCTTTAGACCTTTCATAAAGCTCTCCGCCGATTCTGCTGAAATTTACTGCTAATAATACAGCAAGACACAAATACAGGATACCCGAGATAACGTAATAAGCTGTAATATTTATGAGCTCATCCATATATGTTATTTACTTTCCGGATCGGTTGAACCGGATT
Organism: Ignavibacteria bacterium; assembly: GCA_025451455.1. Classification (GTDB taxonomy): domain Bacteria; phylum Bacteroidota; class Ignavibacteria; order Tepidaquicellales; family OLB5; genus OLB5. Next base: position 3,696 of record JANWKI010000110.1, on the reverse strand, counting down.
CCCCGTAATAATTGTAAAAAATTATGAAACCGGTAATAAGAAGCAGAATGCAGATTGAACTCAGAACAAATAACATGATTTGTCCGTCAGGATTGAAAGCATGAAAATTTGCAAATACGGCAAAGCTTAATATTGGTGAAATTAATACCAGGACAATGCCATGGAATATCCTGATAATATTCCTTTGGCTTATTATAATATAAATCCCCAGCCCTAACATTAATGCGCACAAAAAAATAAAATGGTTAATGCCAACATTCATACTTTATACCGTTTCATCCATTCTCCTGAAATAACTGAAAGTGCTCAAAATAACCGAAGATATTATTGCCAATATCAATGCAGCAGGCAGGTATTTTGTGAATATCAAGGCAAATGAATTCAATTCAAAATTTATCGCAAGCCATTGCCAGCGTGTTGAGCTTACAATGCTTGTAACAATTGCGGCGAGCAAACTGACTAAAATAATCAGGTAATAACGATAAGATACTATCTCCGCATGCTCTCCTAAAGCTAACAGACTTACACGGGGATAAAAGATCGATAATAATATTAATATAAATGCTATCACTATGATTAACAATAACGAATACAGCACGGAATTCAGGAGTGTTAATAACCCTCCAAGCGAAATAAGTATGACAATTACCGAAAATGTCGAATTAAGCATGTTCTTTGAAAATGCAGTAATGAGCATCCCAGCAATTATCAGCACGAAAAATATGTAAAACAGAATGTTGTACACTTTAATTCAATTTATGTTCTTTCAATACATAATAAACAGCCCTAAGGATCGGGGGATTTGTTCTGTTGGCTCCCCATTTTACAATACCAATATCCTTTTTGAACCACATTTCAAATGAAAATGTAAAGCCGTCTGTCATCATTACGTAACAGCAATCTGTGAATTCCCCTTCCTCGGTGATAATTTTTTCACTGCTGCTGTTAATTTTCGCATTAAAGATCCCGAATTGCCATGTTTGCCCCTTTGAGAAATCAGTTTCCTTGGGGAAGATTATCCCTGAATTGCCCATATAATTATTAATTTCAATATCGCCATTTTCCTTAACAATAATGCTTCTTGATTCATTATCTTTTGTCAAAAAAGGAAAAGAGCTCAACCGTGCCTGCAGCCCACCCTCTACTTTTTTAATTTCTGATGCTGTAACTGTAAAGAGCTCAGTTTCTTCGCGCGGAGCCTCGTTTATATAGGTCCAGCTATTGTTATCCTTAACGGGAAAATAGGAATTATAACTGGTATTTCTGTTCTTTTTGTTGTTTTTCTCTTCCTTCTTTACTGTTTCCGATGAATTACACTGAAATGCTGTGAGTACGTAGAAACATATATTAAGTAACATTATTGTCCTGATATGTTTCATTTTTTTGTCTTTGGTTTAATTGATTTTGGGTGTACAGCTTTTGGGGAAGTAGTTTTTGAATGTTTTGTCTTTGGATGAGCCTGTTTGATATGTTTAGCTTCAACATGCTTTGGTTCTTCTTTTTTGATTTCTGCCTTTTTGGTTTCTGCTTTCTTAGTATCTGATTTCTTTGTTTCTGATCTCTTAAGTTCTGTTCTTTTTTGTCCTTTGTGCAGATGCTCTGCTTTCTTATGAATCGTTATTTGCGGCACAGTTTCTACCGGCTCTGTTGACTTTTTCTCTTCCTTCGAAATATCAACCTGTTTAATTTCCTCCGTTACTTTTCCTGCCGGCTTTGGGGGCATTAACGCCTCAGGCTTGATTTCTATCGGAATTACTGGCTGTATATCTATTCTTTTTCTTTTTAGAATATTACTGAGTGAAAGTGAATATAATATATCTCCCGGCAAAAGACCAATAACGGGTATCAACATAATTGCGAACGTAACGATAATAAGTATTACAGCGCTCAAGCCGGAGAAATAAATAAACTTTGAATAATAAATGAAAAAGATAATTTCTGAAATGATGAACAGCAAAAATAACACCACTGAAAAATACTTCAGTAAAAAAGGATATTTTATATCATGATTTTTACCTTTGACAAAAAACAGAAAAACAGCCGCCACGGCCGCCAGTAAGAGCAGTGTGAAGACAAGCAGTATTATCTGAGAAATTGTTAACATATTATGTAAAATTAGCTAAAAATAAATAAAAAAGACCCGCCAATTGGCGGGTCTTCACAAAATAATAAATCCTGAGATCAGTTGTTAAGCCGGCTGTAATTGCGCATCTAATTTCTGTGCAATAGCCTGTTTAGGCACAGCCCCGATTATCTGGTCTGCAATTTTCCCGTCTCTGAATATCAGCAGAGTAGGAATGCTCCTTATCCCGTATGTGGTAGCAACCTGAGGATTGTTATCCACATCAAGTTTTCCTATTTTAACTTTACCTTCATATTCGCCTGCTAGCTCTCCAACAAGTGGAGCGATCATTTTGCAGGGTCCGCACCATACTGCCCAGAAATCGACCAGTACGGGAATATCTGACTTAATTACTTCCTGTTCAAAATTAGCGTCTGTAAATTCTATTAAATGCATTTTATCTCCTTTGTGTGTAATATATAAATTGGTAGTATTCTTTAATACGTTACAATATAATATTTTCTTTACCGAAAATCTCTGCTAAAACTTTTTCAGTGTATTTATCATAATGTATTTTTACGTTTTCAAGTTCCATCAGGCTTTGTTTACTCCCGTTCTTGAGGACGATAACGACACTTGTTTCCCCGTCATTTGTGCTCAAAATACTTCTTAATTCGTATATTTTAGCCGGTTCAAATTTGCTCGAATCTATACTGATAGTTATCTTTTCAATGCCCGTAGCTGAATCATTTGTTCTGGTAAGAGGTTTGATTTCATCAACAATAAGCTTAATTGTGCTGCCGTTTTCTTCAGCCTTGCCGATTATCGTCACTATGGAATCTGCCATGAGAATTTCCCTGTACTCTTCATAAGTTTTTGGAAAAACAACACACTCTCCCTGTCCGGTAAAATCTTCAAGTGTGAATACAGCAAACCGGTTTCCCTTCTTGCTTTGCTTGATCTTAAGGTCATTAATTATCCCGCACATTCTGACTCTCTGAAGCTTATTGAAATCTATCCCTTCACCTTCGATATCTGTTACATCGCCGAATTTCAGCGGATTTAATTTAGCGATCTCATCTTCATAATCACTGAGCGGATGCGCGCTGATATAAAGTCCTAAAACAGATTTTTCAAGAGACAATTTTTCGCGGTCAGACCAGTCCTTGTAATTATCTCCAAGTGGCTGAAGAATAACATCTTTTACAATTTCTTTTGATTTATCGCCTCCAAATAACGAGGATTGCCCCTTAATATCGCTCTTTTTCTGCCCGTACCTGTGCATCACGGCTTCGTAATTATCAAATAATTTCTTCCTGTTCATATCCAAACAATCAAATGCTCCTGCATATATCAATGACTCGATTGTCTTTTTGTTCACAACTCTTGCATCTATTCTTGAACAGAAATCGACAAAGCTTATGAACTTTCCATGCTCGGTTCTTTCTTTGATGATATTTTCCACTGCAACCCGGCCGACATTTTTTATTGCGGTAAGTCCGAAGAGAATTTGATTTTCAACATCAGGATTAATCGAAAATTCAGACATGCATTCATTGATATTCGGCAGGCTTAAGGTGATCTTCATTCTTCTGCATTCGTTTATCAGCAGGACCATTTCATCCATATCACCG
>JANWKI010000109.1 GCA_025451455.1 Ignavibacteria bacterium | reverse complement strand
TGAAAAAGATTTAATGAATAATGGAAATAAAATTTACAGAAGAAAATTTAAAGAAACTCGAAGAAGCTAAAAGCCATTACCCTACAGCAGATGCTGCAGTAATGCCTGCGCTTTGGCTTGCACAGGAGCAGTTCGGGTGGCTTTCGGCAGATGTAATGAAGTATGTTGGGAACCTGCTTAACATTCCATTCGAGCACGTTTTGGGAGTTGCAGAATTCTATACAATGTACAACAAGAAACCTGTCGGGAAGTATCATCTGCAGGTATGCACAAATGTTTCATGTATGCTCTGCGGAGGATATGATGTAGTTGACTATATTTCAGATAAGCTGAATATCGGGATTGGAGAAACAACTCCAGACGGTAAGTTCACCCTGATAGAAGCAGAGTGCCTTGGCAGCTGCGGTACTGCCCCGATGATGCAGGTTAACAATTATTACGAAGAGAATCTTACCAAGGATAAAATAGACATCCTGATTGAAAAACTCTCGAGAAGCTAAAACACGTAAAACCAAAAACAACTTTATACTAAAACAAATAAATGCCTGACTTCCAGCCCATAATACTAAAGAATATTCCAGATTACGATAAGATCGAAGTTTACTTAAAACATGGCGGATACAAGTCCTGGAAGAAAGCTCTTAAGATGACGCCTCTGGAGGTCATAGAAGAAGTAAAGATCTCGGGTTTAAGAGGCAGGGGCGGCGCATGTTTTCCTGCAGGGCTCAAATGGTCTTTCATGCCGCAGAAATCAGACAAGCCGAAATATCTTTGCGCAAACGGTGACGAATCAGAACCCGCTAGCTTTAAGGACAGGGAAATATTTGAAAAGAACCCGCACCAGTTTATTGAAGGAACACTTATTGCCTGCTGGGCAATGGGAATTAAGACAGCTTATGTTTACATCAGGGGAGAATACTACAGGTGGATCGAACTTCTTCAGAAAGCTATCAACGATGCATACTCGAAAGGATTTATAGGAAAAAATATTCTCGGCTCTAAATTTTCAGTTGATATTTTTATTCACCGTGGTGCGGGAGCATACATTTGCGGCGAAGAAACTGCTCTGCTGAATTCTATCGAAGGCAAAAGAGGTATGCCGAGATTCAAACCTCCTTTCCCTGCAAGTTACGGATTATGGGGATGCCCCACGACAATAAATAATATTGAAACACTTGCTAACATTGCCCCGATAATAGAAAACGGCGGCGAGTGGTTCAGCAGGATTGGAGAACCAAAACATGCCGGAAGCCTTCTTTATGGATTAAGCGGGCATGTCAATAAACCGGGAATTTATGAATTGCCTTCCGGCACATTGCTGACTGACTTAATTTATAAATACGGCGGCGGAGTTACTGATAACAAGCAGATAAAAATGATCATACCCGGCGGTTCATCCATGCCCCCGTTAAGAGGTGATGAAATTGAAGGCCTGCAAATGGATAATGAACATCTCAAGTCCGTGAATTCATATATCGGTACTGCCGGAATAGTAGTAATGAACGAAGATACTGACGTGGTTAAGGTAATAAAACGAATTACTAAATTTTATTATCACGAATCCTGCGGGCAATGTACGCCCTGCCGTGAAGGCTGCGGATGGATGCTGAGAATTCTTGACAGAATTGATAAAGGCGAAGGCAGACTTGAAGATATTGATTTGCTTACCGATGTTGCAAATAACATCGAAGGCAACACAATTTGCGCATTTGGTGATGCAGCAGCATGGCCTGTGAAATGGGCTATTAAGAAGTTTTTACCTGATTTCGAAAAGAAGATTCGGGAAAATGTAACCCTAAAAGTAACGAATCTGGTTCACTCTTTAAGAGTAACCACTAAACAGTAGAGTTTTTCATCAAAAAACCCCAATTTTTGACCCATACAAAATTTCTAACGTAATTCTGGTATTGTTTTTTTAAACTAATTCGTAAATATTGCCTTTAAACTTGAAAATGTATTTAGTTACCTGATTAGCATTACTATTTTTTATAATAAAAAATATTACTTTCGAAAATAATAACAAAACGGAGTCAACGACAATGGATCAAACTTCATCTGCTAACGTAAAAACACCGCCTGCAGGCGGTTCAACATCGCAGTTATTTGGCAGCAATTTCAAGAAAGACAACCTTGATAAAAGAGTCCAGGAACTGCTGAGGCAATCTACCGAATATCACGAGCTGAAACAGTATATTATTAACAGGGGTGTTAATAAAATACAGTCTGAAGGCGTAATTGGAAGATTTTCACCGGCTATACCTGCTGTAATCGCGTTACTGCTTTCAATTTTTATCGATGTATCAAGTGTTCCTTTTTTGGGAAAGATCGCCCAGCAGCTTGCAAATTCGGTTTTCCCTGGCCAGGTGGTTTTAAATACGCAGGTTGATCCGGTAGCATTATGGTGGATGCCGTTTATAGTATTTGCTCTTTTCATTTTACTTGCGGAGCTTTCCTACCGTAAACTGATGAAAGAAGTTACGACCAAAGGATGTTCACAGGAGATCATCGAAAGAATTACAAACAGGTATTCCACAATTGTCGATGGTATCGGAACTGCATTGCCATTGCTGGGTGCTGCTATTCTGCTGATTTCTATTAAAGAAGGTCCTGTCGTATTTCTCGGTTTTTCCGTTCCATTTGAAATAAAATCAATTGTTGTGCTGGCTGTTGCAAAATTATTTGAAACAGTATTTGATGCACAGGGATTAAAATTTGCTGAGCTTCGCGAAGAGCTTAATGACCTTGAAAAAGAATATTTTACTGAAAGAGAAGATATTCACCAGAGAGCAATTTTACAGCAGCTCCATGACGGATTCTCAAGAGCAGGCGGCGCGGCAGCAACAGGCTACGAAAAGTTTTCGAAGGAAGAAGCCGCAGAAATACAGAATTCATTAAAGAAAGCATCAGAATACGGGGAGCATATTTCGAAGAACGTAGTAATTATGAAGAATGCTATTGTTGAAATGAGTAAAACAAATGTACATGATTCTGAGCTATTGAAAGAACTTCAGAATACCAGCCAATCACTTACCACTGCACTTGCAGCTGCATCGCAGACAGCAGAATACAGTGAAGTAATGAAGACTAACCTTGAAGCTATGCGCAACCTGATGAAGGAAATGGATAACATCAAATATCCGGATGAAGCATTGCTGAAAGAACTGCAGATTACATCGCATATGCTTACCGAAACTGTGAACTCATTTAAGGATACAACAGCGCTTAAAGGATTAGATAACCTTGCATTCCTTGCAGGCAAGAGGAATCAATAATAATATGATGAATAATCCGGAGACTGTGAAATGAAAAAGAAAAGTGATGTAAAGTTCATCATATATCAATCGCTCTACATATTTGTAGTATGTGTTATTGCGATCAAAGGTGCGAATCTGGATCTTACCCAGGTTATAGCAGATGACGGCAAGCCGAAGGTATTCTTATCGCCTGACTCACTGCAGAAGCTCTATGAGATCATCAAGAAATCCATAATTGTTGATACAAGCCTGTACGTTATAATCAAGAAGTCTGACCTTGAGAAGATGGACGAGAAGATAAAACAGCTTGTTGTAAATCCGCAGAATCTTCAGGTATCTTCTACACCAATGAATATCAATACACAGATAGAGCAGCCAAAGATAAAGGAAGAAGAGAAGAAGGATCCGGGTGAAATGCAGGAGATAAGGATAGGTAATATCCAGCTCACGCAGTACACAATGAATACGCTTAACAATCCGTATGATACGCCTTTAGAGGTTGAGGGTATCACAACAATACCTCCTAAGAGTTCAAAATCATTCGAAACCGGCGGGCCGTCGACAATATTGATAAAGGTAGGAAATTCTACAAAGACGGTTGAATTGAAGCCAAATGAGAAGCCGAAAATAGGAATACAGAGGGTAGCATCGATGGGTGAAGAAACCCGTGTAACCCAGCTTCAGTCCAGTGTGTGTTTCAGGGTAACAATCAGCGATGACTTCCCCGGCCAGTTAGATGTCAAGTTCAACGGCCCGGTAACAGTCAAAACAGTGGGAACGGGCACATATGATGTTACAATGAATGCATTCGGCTCAAGATCTGCATTCGATAACTTCACAGACGGCAAAGACGCACCATACTCGGTTGGATTTACCGTAACGGTTTCAGATAAAATTGCAGGGCACAAAATAACCGGTCAAAACTCATTCTCATTCGGGGAGTGGTAGACTAATGATAAGGAAAGAATTTATAATCATAAATCAAATCACCACAAAAATGAAAAACAGAATTAATTTCAGCATGTTGGCATTATTTGCGATCTTTTTATGTTCGCTCATGATACAAACACAGGTGTCTTTTTCTCAGCAGGAGGACCCCAATAATCCAAGGACATGGAAATACTTCAAGATCCTTGCAAGGGCTGAAGATGACAGTATCTTTATCTTCGCTCAGGATGATATGGGTATTGATCCTAAGCTGGAGAGTTACACACTTGTAGTAAATATTACCGACGCAAATGAACAGAACCAATTCATTGTACTTGGTGACGAATCTGATCCTTCAGCGAGCAGATACGGCTGGTCACAGCTTTCCAAAAGAGTACAGGACGGTCTGATAAACTGGTCCAATACAAATAAGGAAAACCTGAACCAGAAGAAACTGGATTACGCATCAGTATTTTTGGATGTAATCCGCCAGATCAAGATCAAGGAATTTGTTGCTCCGCCGAAAAGGGAAAGAGCAATCAGGAATACAACGGCTTACATAAACCCGTACTTTACAGTTTTCGGGTGGGAAGCACTTGGAATTCCGGTTAAGAGATCTATTGGATTCACTTTTGGAATAGGCAGCAAGTATTCCGGTCCTTTTGAAAGTGATGAAATTGATGCAGGATTCCAGATGCTTGGTGTTAATATATCTTATGTAACTAGGCTAAGAGAATTGAATACACACGATCTGGGTTCAGATAGTGTTGAGAACAAACCGTGGAAACAGTATAATGCAATCTTCATGCCTCCAAGAGGTATTAAGCTCACATATGTAATTCCTTTGGGTAACTTCCTTGAAGTTGGTGTATACAGTGAGATCAAGGAAACCGGCGTAGTACCGGGCGGCGGACCTCCTCTTTATGTATTTACAAATAAAAAAGACGGTACATTAATGCCTAATAATCTCGTTACGGGTTCTAACCTTATTGCAGAATTCAGGTATCCGTTCAGAATGTTTGGTTCCACAAGGACTCAGGTTTATGCAGCATACTATATGAATGAAATGAACATTGGCTTATTTACCAGAGAAAGCAGGCTTGTTGGTTCTGTATTCGATTTCAGGGTCAATGCAACTTTGAAGAAGATCAGGAACTTCCAGCTTCTTTTCGAAATCATGGTTTCTAATATTGCCGAAGGATTTGCTTTGAACTCATTTGCAATTGGTCCTTCTATCAGGTTAACCAAACTTGATACCGGACAGTTTGGTCTTGTTTCAGCGTTTGTAAACTTCCGGTTCAAACTGGGTGACTTCTTCGATGAACGTGAAAAGAAATAATTATTATTACTGTATAACAACAGTTTAATTGAAATATAAAAAATAAATAATGCACAAAAAATATTCTGCTGTTTGAAAGATAATGGCAGAATATTTTTTTGGGCTTGTTTCAAAGATAAGAATATGAATTTCAGGGAGATAGTTAACAGGTTGTGATAAAAGATGAGAGTCAGGTAAGCGACCAGGTAAGCAAACAGATCGATCTGGATGAACTAAGTTACATAATTTCACACGATCTGCAGGAACCGCTGAGAATGGTAACAAGTTACATGCAGCTTCTCAATAAAAGATACGGCGATAAGCTTGATGAAAATGCCAGGGAATACATAGGATTTGCAGTTGACGGATCGAACAGGCTGAAGCAAATGATGGATGATCTTTTAACATATTCCAGAATAGGAAGACCGGGTTTAAATATTGAAAAAGTCGATCCTGAAAGTATCATTTTACAGGCAAAAAAACTTGTTAAAGATAAATACAAACGGAATAATTTTTCAATAAACGCAAACTTCGGAAATGTCAGGGAAATAAAAGGCGATAAAAGCCTTTTAATAACACTGTTCTTCAATATTATTGATAATTCGCTCAAGTTCAACCAGAGCCCGGAACAGGCAATTGAAATTGAGCTTAACGAAGACTCAGAAGATTGGATTTTCTCTGTGAGAGATAACGGATTTGGAATTGAAAAGGAATACCACTCCAAAGTATTCGGAGTGTTTCAAAAACTCCATAATCACTCAGAATTTCCCGGATCAGGAATAGGTTTGGCAATATGCGAAAAGATAGCACGAAGGCACAACGGGAAGATCTGGATCGATGCAGACACAAAAGAAGGAACAAAGATTTTTATTTCGATTCAAAAAGAAAATAACAGATAAAGTAAAAAATATAATTGATTAAGATTCTGCTAATAGAAGATAACCCCGGTGATGCTAGGCTGATACAGGAATATCTTTCGGACCTGAAAGATCTGAAATATTCCGTAAGTACTGCTGAAAGGCTTCAGAAAGGAATAGATATTCTTGAAAATGAATTTATAGATGTTGTCCTTCTTGACCTTAATCTTCCCGATAGTGAAGGGTTGACCGGTGTTCAGCAGATCTTTTCAGTAGCACCGCATATTCCGGTAATTGTACTTACAGGACTGAATGATGAAACTACAGCGATAAATGCTGTAAAAATGGGTGCGCAGGACTATCTGGTAAAAGATAAAGTTGAAAGCGAGCTTTTGATCCGTTCAATAAAATATGCAATCGAAAGAAAAAGAGCAGAAGAAGATCACCAGAAGCTACTTGAACAAAGGGTCAGGTCTCTTTCGATAATAGAAGCGCAGGAAAACGAAAGAAGAAGAATATCAAGAGAACTGCATGACGGACTGGGACAGCTGCTTAGCGCAGCTAAGCTGAATTTCGGAATGATCGATTTTGTAAATAATTCCAATAAAGAAAAATCAAACGATATTATCAAACAGGTGGATTCTATAATCAGCAAAGCAATAGTTGAAGCACGAAGAATAGCCCATGACTTAAGGCCAACTACACTGGATGATTTCGGACTGATTCCGGCGCTAAGGATATTATGCCAGGAATTTTCAAAGATCACCGGAGTCAAGATAAAATTCCAGGTCTCCCCTTCCCTGGAGAGAATTGACCCGAAAATAGAAATTGCAATTTACAGAATAGTACAGGAATCTTTTAACAATATAAGCAAGTACGCAGAAGCTTCGGAAGTTTATCTTGACCTTTACAGGAAAGATGAACAGGTTTTTGTGAGAGTAAAAGATAACGGTAAAGGATTTGATGCGGATAATATAATAAAAACTAAAAAAGCAGGGGGCGGCTTCGGGCTGCTTAATATGAAGGAAAGAGCAGAACTAATAGGGGGAAAAGTAGAGATATTATCCAGCCCCGGCCAAGGTACTGAGCTGCTTCTTGAAATTAACTTAAATTTTTTTAGTAACAATAACCATCATTAAGTAAACACTTTGTTATGAAAACCACAAAAATTTTAATAGTTGATGACCATGAAGTTGTAAGAGACGGGTTAAAGAATATTTTAACCAGTCTTGAAAACATTACAATTGCAGGCGAAGCGGGTAATGGCGAAGATGCAGTAAAAATGTACTCTTCATTAAAACCGGACCTTGTGATCATGGATATATCGATGCCGGGAATGAATGGTATTGAGGCTACAAAAATAATAAAAGAAAAGGATCCGGACGCGCGAATTCTGATACTGACAATGCACGATAACCAGGAATACCTGAACCAGATAATACGCTCAGGGGCGAAGGGATTTATTCTCAAAAATACAGATAAAGACGAGCTGCTTGAAGCTGTAAAAACGGTATCCGGCGGTGATAATTTTTTCAGCAAAGATATTTCCAAACTTATCATAGATAATTACATTCGCACTGCAAAGGAAACAGAAAAAAATGACGGTTATAAAGAAGTTCCGCTGACAAAAAGGGAAATTGAAATTCTCAAGCTCATCGCATCAGGCTATTCAAACCAGGAAATTGCAAACATCCTGTATATAAGTTACAATACAGTTGATACACACAGGAAAAATATTATGCATAAGCTATCGATAAAGAATACTGCAGGTCTTGTCAGGTATGCAATTGAAAAAGGATTAATATCATTAAACTAAGAATAAAACAATCATATATAGAAAGGGCAATTTAAAATGAATGCTCAAGTACCGATAGTTAGAGTTCTAATTGCGGATAATAACCCGGATTTCTTAAGCGCGCTGGCTCAATACGTTCGCTCTATTCCAGGCGTTGAACTTGTTGGAGAAGCGGTTGACGGCGAAGATGCTATTAAGAAAGCTGAAGCCACGTATCCTGACCTGATAATCCTGGATATAATCATGCCCAAGAAATCAGGCATCGAGGCACTCAGTGCGATCAAAGATAAATTTCCGGATGTTACTGTAGTAATGATCTCTATCAACGAGGGTCAATCATACAGAAAGCTGGCTGAAGTTTACCGCGTGGATAAGTACATCGGAAAAAACTCCGATGATATTCACAAGGAACTGCTCGAAGTCATTCAGTTGACTCAGCAGAAGCTGGCTTCCCGAAATAACTAAGAGAGTCTTAACAACAACAATGTAATAAACGGGTAAAATGGATAAAAAATCAATCAAGATCCTGCTGTGCGATGATAACGATAATTTCAGGGCGCTTTTAACAACTTATATCAAGGCAATGCCGGGTGTTACAGTGGTTGGTGAAGCCATCGATGGTGTGGATGTAATTGAGAAGACTGAGAGACTAAGCCCGGACCTGGTTTTGATGGATCTTAGTATGCCAAATCAATCCGGTTTGGATGCAACAAGAACTATCAAGGAAAAATGGCCTGAAACATCGGTCATAATATTAACTCTCTATGAAGACAGCGTATATAAGGAACTGGCTGATGAGTTTAATGCCGATGGATTTATTGCAAAAAGCTCTATAAAAGCACAGCTTCCACTTCTGATCGAGGAAAAAGTGAAAAACAGCTTAAACTAACAATGAAAAATAATTTTTTGAAATTAGCCGATTTCTATAGATAAATAGGAATCGGTTTTTTATTTTACAGTGATTTAAACATTAAAAGAGGAGAAAACCAATGAAACAATATCAGCTATTTCAAACAGATTTTGGAGCACCACCGCCGCCGCCGCCAAGCATGTCAACTCCCCCTCCTCCGCCACCATCAGGTGGAATGAATACAGGTTCGGGCGGAAGCGCGGGAACCAATGCTATTATAGCGCTTGTTGCAGGAATACTTTCTTATGTTTTCTGCCCGTTCATACTTGGTATAGTTGCATGGATAATGGGTAAAGGAGAACTGAGCAAAATTGACCGCAATGAATCTCCGGAAGCAGGAAGAACCCTGGCAAAGATCGGTATGTGGCTCGGTATAGTTAATGTTGCTTTGAGCATACTTTTCGGCCTGGTTTATGTTTTGATCGTCGTAATTGCTTTGATAAGTTCCAGATAATTGATTCCGTATTTATTAAGAAGGCAGCATCATGCTGCCTTTTTATTTTAAAAGATGCTCCTGAAAATAAAAAAAATAGATGATTCCCTTGATAATCCCCTGCCTGCTTATGTAACAGAGCATGCCTCGGGGCTTGATATTACCTCAGCTTCGGTTAGCGAAATTATTATTGACCCGATGTGTACAGAGGCCATTCCAACTAATTTGATATTTGAAATACCCCCCGGATTTGAGGGGCAAATAAGACCGCGAAGCGGACTGGCATTGAAACATAATATCGGGATCATTAACTCACCGGGAACTATTGATGCTGATTACAGGGGTGAGCTTAAGATATTACTGACAAATTTTGGCAAACACCCATTTACAGTTAAATTCGGTGAAAGAATTGCTCAAATGGTTATTTGCAGTGTTGAACAGGTTGAGATAGAAGTCTCCCAAAATTTATCCGATACCAAAAGAAGCTCCGGCGGTTTCGGGCATACTGGCAGGTAAAGGTAATGTACGAAAACAGAGAAAACACATACAGGATTTATGAAGTTGTCGTTTCTGTAACAGCGCTCGTTCTCTTTGGTGTACTTTTCACGGTCACAGAGCTGTTCCAGAGCCCCTTCATTGTTTTCGGAGTAATCATATTCGTGCTTTACCCTTTCAGGAACAGCAAACTTATTAAAATTATTCTTACTCTCTCTTCAATTATCTTCACTTTATGGTTTCTTCATTCTATTTCTGCACTTCTGGCTCCGTTCATAGCAGCTCTTGTAATATCTTATACGCTTAATCCTCTGGTTGAATACCTCTCACG
>JANWKI010000108.1 GCA_025451455.1 Ignavibacteria bacterium | reverse complement strand
TCCATCAGTAAAGAATAATGATTTATTGCTTTTTGACATATTCGCGGCACGATTACTCCCTGATAAAACAGGCTAGTAAATAAAATCCTTTTCTATTGAATTGAATAATTTTGCTTCGAGATCTTTGGATGAAACCAGCGGTTTGGCAACATTCCAGTCGATATTCAATTCTTTATCATTGAACAAAATCGATCTTTCATGCTCCTTGCTGTAATAATTGGTGCATTTGTAATGGAATATTGCTTCACCCGAAAGCACAGAAAAACCATGGGCAAATCCCGGCGGTATCCAGATTACCTCATGATTATCTTCGGAAAGCTCGGTTGCAATATGCTTGCCAAAAGTGGGGGAGCCGAATCTGATATCGACAGCGACATCGAGCACTCTGCCAAACACAACCTGGCAAAGCTTACCCTGTGCAAATTCACCAACCTGGTAATGCAGCCCTCTCACAGTATTTTTTGCTGATTTCGAAATATTATCCTGCACAAAATCAAAATCAATTCCGCGCTGGCTGAATATCTTCTTTCTGAATGATTCCAGAAAGTATCCGCGTTCATCTTTAAAAACATTTGGTGTGATTATAAGGACGTCTTTGATGCTCGTTTCCAGTATCTTCATCTTAAAATTATGTTTATTTATTCCTGTCGGTGAAAATTTTCTGCAAATACTCTCTGTATGCGCACTTAGGCATGTCTGAGATTACATTTTCAAATTCTTTCATGCCTATGAAATCCATATGAAGAGCGATTTCTTCGAGGCAGGCAACTTTCAATCCCTGGCGGTCTTCAATTGCTCCGAAGAAGTTCGATGCCTGCAAAAGCGATTCAGGCGTGCCGGTATCAAGCCATGCAACACCCCGGCTGATTATTTCAACGTTAAGCTCTCCGCGTTTCAGGTACTCCATGTTAACATCAGTTATCTCAAGCTCACCGCGTGGCGAAGGCTTAAGGTTTTTGGAAATTTCCACGACGCTGTTATCATACACATATAGTCCGGGGACGGCATAATCAGATTTCGGTTTCGAGGGTTTTTCTTCAATTGAAATTGCTTTGCCGCTGACATCAAACTCTACTATTCCGTATCTTTCAGGATCTGTTACCCGGTAGCCAAAAACTGTAGCTCCGCGAGTTCTTTCAAGCGCCTTGAGGAAGAAATCGAGCTTGCCGTAGAAAATATTATCACCAAGAATAAGCGTTGCTCCGTCTTTGCCTATGAAATCAGCGCCCAAAATAAAAGATTCTGCTATTCCGTTGGGTGCTGACTGTAGGGCATATTCAATTTTCAGTCCTAACCCGGAACCGTCACCGAACAATTTTTTGTAGAAGGGGATGGTTTCCTCGTTGGAGATTATCAGGATGTCCTTTATACCCCCAAGCATTAATATAGAAACAGGGTAATAAATTAAAGGTTTATCGTATATTAATGTGAGCTGTTTGCTGTAAAGCTGTGAAATGGGGTACATTCTGCTTCCTGCACCGCCCGCCAATATTATGCCCTTCATAATCGCTGTTTTCTTTGAATTTTTGAGTAATTAAGAGATAAAGATAGTTTTAGTAATTTATTATTACAATGAAATTAATTGAATGGTGAATTCTATCAATTTTGGTAGTGAAAGTCTTCTAATAATGCTATTTTCGTAAGATGAAAACTGAAAAATTTTTTATAACCAATCAACATGGACTGAAACTCGCAGCTAATCTGGACTCTCCCGCTGACGGAAAGATCAAAGCATATGCTGTATTTGCTCATTGTTTTACATGTTCAAAAGAACTAAAATCAATTGTAAATATTAATAAGTCATTAACTGAGCAGGGATATGCAGTACTAAGATTTGATATGACAGGCATCGGTGAAAGTGAAGGATATTTCCCCGACACAAATTTTACAACACAGATAGAGGACTTCCTTTCAGCAGCAGCATATCTGGCCAAAAATCATAGACCGGCAAAACTGCTCATCGGACATTCACTCGGAGGTTCGGCAGCATTATTTTCTGCATTTAAGCTTCCGCATTCACGGGCAGTTGTAACAATTGCATCTCCTGCAGAGCCTGCATACCTTGCGCAAAAACTAAAAAACACCAAAGCCCGCGCAAAAAAAGAAAACACTGCGGAGACTGAAATCGGAGGCATGAAGTTCAAATTCAAGCCCCAGTTCTTCAATGATATTGAAAAATATTCATTGAAAGATAAGCTGCCGAAACTTAACAAGCCATATCTGATTATGCACTCCACAGCTGATACATATTCTGAAATCAGTAACGCAGAAGAATTATTTAAAAATGCAGCCGAGCCAAAGAGCTTCATTTCGCTTGATGATATCGATCACCTTATGCTTAAAAAGAAAGATGCTGAATATATTGGCAGGCTCCTAGGCACATGGGCTGAGAAGTATATGTAGATCTTTTAGACAGCAGGACGATCGCAAAATTGGGCTACTGTAGAGACGACCCGGTGGGTCGTCTCCCTTGCGGAAAAAAAGCAAGTATGGATTTAGAGGAGCACTTCGTGACCCGCCTTCGCGGGAATGACAAAAGAGAATTTCTCAACTCTCCTCGGTGACTTTTGACGTCCCGCTTTTCTGCTTAACGGGAAAAGGATTGGGTTCAGGGGGTGAGGTCGCTTCGCTCGCAATTAATAAAAAAAGCCCGGCAACATGTTAAATTACCGGGCTAAGCATGAAATAAAATTGACAGGTTCCGGGCTTCTAAAGGAGAAAACAATACAGGAGGAAATCAGCGAGTCTAGCGATTTCACACGCCGCCATCCAGGAGGCAGTTAGGATGGAAGCCTTTGTCTCTTTCCCGAAACCTGTCAATTATAATAACACCCAAGAGTATAAAAAAATTTCATCCTCCCCTTTCTTTTTCTGCCAATTTATTAATGGTTTTGAATATATGATGAAATTTCGGTATATTTATCAAATTTATGCAGGAAAACGAGTTTTTTGTAGATAAAGATAAGTTCACCGAGGCAGAGAAATCAAGAGCATCCCACAGCCTTTGGTACTATTCCTGGATAAGGTTCAAGCGGAATAAGCTTGCAATGGCAGGTTTAATTATCCTGGTCTTACTCGTTTTAATTGCTGTCCTGGCGGGATTTCTGGCTCCATTTGACCCGGTTGACCAGACTCTTGAATATGCCACGAAACAGTCAGGTTTCAGGGGAAATGTTCTTGTAAAAACAGCGCTTAATGGTAAGGATTTCATCCCGATACTGAAGATAATCAGCGTCAAAGCTGATTCTGTTTTATACACAGATTACTCAGGTTCAGAAAGTTCAATTGCAAGATCAGAGCTGGTGAGCGGAAATGAATCCGATTGGCATATGGAACCGCAGTATGTGCTTGGTACCGATAGGTACGGCAGGGATATATTGAGCCGTCTCATCTACGGAAGCAGAATAAGTCTTTCTGTTGGTGTAATTTCCGAAAGTATTGCGATATTTATAGGTGTAATACTCGGAGCGTTTGCGGGATTTTTCAGAGGGAAAACTGATGCAGTTATCATGTGGTTTATCAATGTCATTTGGGCGTTTCCTTCTATACTTTTTATTATTGCTCTATCTGTTGTGCTTGGCAAAGGATTTTGGCAGTCATTTGTAGCAATCGGCTTAACAGGCTGGGTAGAGATAGCAAGAATAGTAAGAGGGCAGTTCTTTTCATTAAGAGAAACAGAGTATGTTGAAGCAACACGCGCGCTTGGGTATAAAGCTCCAAGGATAATTTTTAAACATATTCTTCCTAATACAATAGGGCCAATTATTGTAACAGGTACTGCAGGACTTGCTACTGCGATAATTTTTGAGGCGAGTTTAAGTTTCCTGGGACTTGGCGTACAGCCGCCAACAGCAAGCTGGGGGCAAATGGTATTTGACGGATACAAATATATTGTAGCAGGAGCGAATTACGGGCTTGCAATATATCCGTCACTGGCAATAATGATAACTGTTTTTGCAGTAAACCTGATAGGCGACGGGCTTCGTGATGCATTTGATCCGAAGATGAGAAGGTGATGAGGATTCAAGATTGAAGATTCAAGATTGAAGATTGAAGATTTAAGATTGAAGATAAACAGATTATTAGAATGAACTTAAAATTTTATTAATAATTTTTTGAATTTGCGGCGCAGATATTTATGAATGATTTTCAACATCTTTATTACCTTACTAAGGTAGATGGCCTTGGGTCTGTCAGGATCAAACGGCTGCTTGATAAATTCTCAAGTGCTGAGAGAGTGTTTGAAGCAACGATCGGTGAAATATCGCAGGTCGAAAACATCAGCGAAAAAACCGCACGTTCAATTTTAAATACCGCTGATAATTTCCCTGAACTTGAAAATGAATATACATGCCTGCTGGAAAAAGCGGCGAAACTTTCTGTAAACATATTAGCTATAACTGATGACTCTGAGTATCCTGAACTACTGAAAAAGATCTACGATCCGCCAATTGTTCTGTATACAAAAGGAAATTACAGCAGTGAGAAACTCGAAAATTGTATCGGGATAGTCGGGACAAGGAAACCGACAGATTACGGGAAAAAGATATCTGAAATGTTTGCTGAAGAGCTTTCCAGCATCGGCATTTCTATAATAAGCGGGTTTGCAAGGGGTGTTGATACTGCGGCACATAAAGCGGTATTATCGAACAAAAACTCAAAAGCAATTACAGCAGCAGTATTCGGATGCGGAGTAGATGTGATCTACCCGCCGGAAAATAAGAAGCTCTATGACGAAATGGTCCAAAGCGGTTTGTTGATATCCGAATATGAACTCTCTGCTGTGCCGGATGCCATGAATTTTCCGAAGCGTAACCGGATAATCAGCGGGCTATCGCTCGGGACAATTGTTATAGAAAGTGATGTTGACGGCGGTGCGCTTATAACTGCAAGGACTGCGCTTGACCAGTCGAGGGAAGTATTCGCAGTTCCGGGTTATGTTACATCCAGATCAAGCCGCGGAACCAATGCCTTGATAAAAAACTCGCAGGCAAAACTGGTTGAAAATATTGATGATGTTCTTGAAGAGATCGCAAACAAGCTTCAGAATCTGAGTATTTCATACGGAACGAACGGAAATGGGAGTTCAAATGTTAAATTGAAGAATATGCCGGAGCTAATGGGCAATGAAAAGCTAATTTATGAGACATTTCTTAAAGATACGGGGCCATTGCATATAGATGCAATCTCAGAGATATCGGGATTGAATATATCAGATTCGCTCGTAACTTTACTTAATCTGGAGTTCAAATCCTGCGTAGAACAGCTTCCGGGCAAAAGATTCAGGATAAAAAATTGATAAAAATTAAAAGGGTCATTATCCGTTGTTAAGGAATTCACAGGGACAAATATTACAGCAGAAACTTACACCACAGGCTATACAGGCGCAGCTGCTGCTTGCAATTCCTACAATTGCTCTTGACCAGGAAATAAAAAAACAGCTTGAAGACAATCCTGTGCTGGAGGATGATAGTGAAAATGACGCGGGTAAATTATCAGAAAGCGAACAGGAAGCTATTGCCGAAGAGAAATATTCTGCAGATAACTGGAATGATTATCCAAAGGACAGCGGTTATTCAGGAAATTATTCCGGAAGCATTGAAGAAAAAAACGAGTACCTTATCAATAAGCAAAATAAACTCAGGGAAACACCGCTTGAACAGGTTTACAAACTGGGGCTGGATAATAACGAAATAATTATCGCAGAAGAGATACTGGGCAACCTGGAAGATGATGGTTACCTGAGAATGACGATTGATGATATAATTGAGGATGTAAATGATAAATACGGTTTTACTCCCGCTGCAGAGGAAACTGAAAGGCTTCTTAAAATAGTTCAGAAGCTGGACCCTGTGGGGATAGCGGCGCGTAATTTGCAGGAATGCCTTTCTATTCAGCTTGAGGAGCTTTTCATAGATGATAACGACAGGTCTCTTTGCCTTAAAATGATAAATGAATACTTCGACGAGTTCAGGCATAAACACTTTGAAAAGCTGGCAAAACTTCTGGATGTTCCGTTAGCGAAGGTGAATGAACTTTTTGAGATAATTCACAAATTAGACCCAACGCCCGGCAAACAGGATACAACGGCAGACTATATTTACCCGGATTTCCGCATTACTGAACTGGATGGAAAGATATTTGCGGAACTTAACGGAGATTCAAACCCGAAGGTAAGGATAAGCAGGAAGTATACCGATATGCTAAAGGATAAGAAAACGGGAAAGGATACAAGAGAATTTCTGAAGAATAAGATCGATTCTGCTAAATGGTTTTTGAATGCAATTCTCTCAAGAAGAGATACGATGCTGAAGGTTATGAATGCAATTCTAAACAGGCAAAAAGAATTCTTTTCCTCTCACGGTGAAAACCTTAAGCCGATGTTTGAAAAGGACATTGCCGAAGACATATCAATGGATATATCTACTGTAAGCCGCGTAGTAAGGGGCAAGTATGTTCAAACAGATTTTGGTATTTTTGAGCTTAAATATTTCTTTTCCGGCGGGATGAAAACCGATAGCGGCGAAGATATTTCGAACAAAATGCTCAAATCGAAGATCAGAGAGCTTATTGAGGGTGAAGTGAAATCAAAGCCGCTAAGTGATGATAAACTGATGGAGATGCTTAATGCCGGAGGGTTTAATATTGCAAGGAGAACCGTGGCAAAATACCGTGAATCTATGCGGATACCTAAGGCAACTTTAAGAAGAAAGATTGTAGCGTAAATTCAAACGGGGGTAATCCCGATGTGTGGAATTATTTTATGAAAAACATGATTTTATCAATAAATGGAGGATTTTAATTAATTTTGAAAAATAAGATACTTAACACAACTGTAATCGGGCTTATAAGAAACGGTAAGGCAGCAATGGGAAGCGATGGACAGGTGACTGTAGCCAATACTGTGCTTAAACACAATACAAAAAAAGTGCGTAAGATATATAACAATAAGGTACTTGCAGGTTTTGCAGGATCCACCGCGGATGCACTTACACTTTTTGAGAAATTTGAAGCTAAGCTTGAGCAGTATAAAGGCAATCTGCCCAGGGCAGCTGTTGAACTGGCCAAAGACTGGAGAACCGACAGGTATTTAAGGCGGCTTGAGGCGCTGCTTGCTGTAATGGATAGTAAGAACGCATTCATTATCTCAGGGAACGGTGATGTTATAGAGCCTGATGACGGAATAGCAGCAATTGGCTCTGGGGGAAGCTTTGCTACAGCAGCAGCTAGGATGCTGTTGAAATATTCAGACCTTGGAGCTGCTGAAATTGTTAAAGAATCTCTGGATACAGCTGCAGATATTTGTATATATACTAATCACAATGTTACAATTGAGGAATTATAATTTTTTATGAAAGACAAAAACATGGAAGAAACAGAAGAAAAGGCAGGAGAAAAAATGGAAACTATTGAAACCGATGCCGTAAAAGAAAAATCAGCTAAAGATACAAACGAAATCCCTTCAATTAACGGTAACGGCAAACCTGAAAATAAAAAGTCAAAGCAAAGACCAAAATCAGCGGATAAAGTACCTGTTCCCGTTGGTGCAAATAAAGTAATGACACCATCCCAGATCGTTGTGGAGCTTGATAAGTTCATTATAGGGCAGGATAATGCCAAGAAATCGGTTGCAATAGCTTTGCGTAACCGGTGGAGAAGAAAACAGATCCAGGATGATCTCCGCGAAGAGATAATGCCGAATAATATCATTTTAATAGGCCCCACAGGTGTTGGCAAGACGGAAATTGCCAGAAGGCTTGCAAAGCTTTCCAATGCACCGTTTATTAAGGTCGAAGCTTCAAAGTTTACCGAAGTAGGGTATGTTGGCAGGGATGTTGAATCGATCGTACGTGAGCTGACAGATCTAGGGGTAACAATGGTCAAATCTGAAAAGAGCATAGAGGTGCAGAAGAAGGCCGAGTACCATACGGAAGAGAGAATACTGGATATACTTATGCCTCCTGTGAAAAAGAAAACTGAGGAAAATGCCGGCCAGGCAACCCTTGGTTTTTCTGCGGCCCAGGTTGAAACTGATAAGGAAGATAATTTCAAGACGAGGGAAAAATTCCGCGATATGCTCCACAAGGGAGAGCTTGATGAGAGAGTTATAGAAATTGATGTATCCGCAGACGGAATGCCAATGATGCAGGTCATGGGCCCGATAGGGCTTGATGATCTTGGTGTTAACCTGCAGGACCTCTTCAGCAGTGTAATGCCGAAGAAAGTGAAGAAAAGAAAAATGACCGTTAAGGAAGCGCGAGTAGTGCTAGTGCAGGAAGAAGCCCATAAACTTATAGATATGGATTCTGTAATAAAAGAAGCAATTGAAAGAGTGCAGGAATACGGAATAGTTTTCATTGATGAAATTGATAAAATTGCAGGGGCACACTCTAAATCGGGGGGTCCGGATGTATCAAGAGAAGGCGTTCAGCGGGATCTGCTTCCTATTGTCGAGGGCTCAAGCGTAACCACTAAGTACGGAATGGTCAGGACTGAGCACGTGCTATTTATTGCCTCCGGTGCGTTTCATGTTTCCAAGCCAAGCGACCTGATACCTGAACTTCAGGGAAGGTTCCCGATAAGGGTTGAGCTTAACAGCCTGACTGAAGATGATTTCGTTAAGATACTTACACAGCCGCAGAATGCACTGTTGAAACAGTACAGCGCTTTGCTTAAGGCTGAAAACATAGAGCTGCAATTTGATGAAGAAGGAATACTGGAAATTGCCAAGATTGCCGCTGAAGTAAATGAGCAGGTTGAAAATATCGGCGCCAGAAGGCTGCATACGATACTTTCTACATTGCTTGAAGATATTCTTTTCAATACGCCTGATAAGATAAAGGAAAAGAAGATAATGATCACAAAAGACATGGTACAGGATAAGCTTAAGGATATCGTGAAAAACAGAGACCTTAGCAGATATATTTTATAAACAATAAACAATTATCAATTAGCCATAAGTAATAAGAAAAATAGGCAGAAGAAAAATATATATTTCTAAAGGAGAATAATATATGATTAAAACAATTGCACTCTTTTTGATGCTTGCGGTGTTAACCGGCAGTTTAATTTCGCAGGAGATGACAGGTTTGAAATTAACAGAGAAAAAAAGCTCTCTGAATAATTTTCACACTGTAAATAACAGGGCGGATATTAATTCTGTTTACGAAAAGACACTCCAGCTTAAGAAAAGGAAAACTGTGAACTCGTATTTTGGTGCCGGTTATTCATTCATTATCTTTACTAATTATTATATGAGTTCCTCATATCCGGTCTTAGATACAAGAAACGGCACTTTTTTAACGAACCTCAGTATATTTTTTGGATTTGCGATTGCTCAGGCCGTTGCTCTTGAGATTGAGCCTGCACTACTGTTTGCAAGCAGCCAAAATCAGGTAAACTATCATCTATCTGTAAGATTTGATAACAAGAGCTACGCACATACTGTTGCAAACTCAATCTTTGCTTTGCCTGCTGTCTTGAATGTAAGATTCTTCCCATTGTTCAAACAAAAAGGATTCTCGAGATTGATATTTCTTGGCGGCGGCGTTGGAGCTATATATATCAATGAAAATAACGATGTTTACTTCAATGATAACCCAAACACTATCGGTGGTAGTTTTGAAAACGATACATACATTGCCGGCTTCGCATCAAATCAATGGGCTCCGGTATTCAGGATGATGGCAGGGGTTACCGGTACTGGCGGCCAGTTCGGGTTTGGGGGTGAGGTGAGGTATAATATCATTCCGCTCAAACAGGATATGTCGCTGCCTTTTGCAACACGTTTTTCCAATAATTTCAACAGCGTTGAAATTGCTTTAAGGTTTTATTTCAGTCTGTAGTCATAAATAATTATGATTTAAAGAAGGCGGGTCAATCCCGCCTTTTTTATACAAGTCATAATCCTCAATGACCCCCGTCATATTTTACTGCGTTTGTAATTGATTATATTTACCTATAAAATCCGGAGTTATTTTCAAAAAAAGTACTTAAGGTTTCTTAAGCAGTTTGAATTATGTAAAAGAACTTCTGATTTTTTAAATATGAGAAAATTCTATAATTATTTTACGATGATTATATTGATGATTGTTTTCATCAATGTAAACGTACTGGCGCAGCAATACGTATTGCTCGGGTGGAATGACCTGGGAATGCATTGCTCAAATAAGGATTTTTCAAAAATTGCGATTTTACCGCCTTATAATAATGTTTATGCACAGCTGATCCTGAAACAAACAGGTCATTTACCGCAGATCGTAACCACGGGATATACGATTGAGTATTCAATTCCCGGTAACACATATTCTGTTGGTAAAACCAATTTCTGGACTTATGCTCAGGCATTGTTCGGTTTGCCTAACCCGCTTCCTCCGAACATAGGGCTGACAGGTAAAGGGTTAACAGGAAATATGGATATTTCCGGCAATAATTTTAAAGCTGTTGGAATTCCGAATACGCCATTTATTGATTCTGATCTGATAAATGAAAGGCCATTTCAGTTGTTCCATCTCATTGCTAAGAGCGGAGGGAATACAGTTGCATTTACAGATAATGTAATACCTGTAAGCAATGAAGTAAATTGTTTGCAAAGCGGCTGCCACAGTTCTGAGCAAAATATAAAGAATGAACATCCCGATGTCCCGGGATTCAAACTAAACAGCGCTGAGTTGTGTGCAAGATGCCATGCATCCAACGCACTTGGTACCCAGGGGGATTCAGTGGCAAAATCGTTTTCTTTCAGAATGCATGAACATCATCACGATATACAGCCGGTTAATGGAATTGAAACCTGCTATAAATGCCATCCCGGCACAAATACTCAGTGCTTCAGGGATGTTATGAGAATGCAGGGTAATATGGTTTGCCAGAATTGCCACGGCACTATGCAGACTATAGCCAATTCAATTGAAAACGGAAGGAGGCCATGGCTTGATGAACCGCGCTGCGGAGCAACAACATGTCACGGGAGCACATATTCAGAGGAACCGGGGAAACTCTACAGGGAATCAAGAGGACATGGAGGATTATTATGTTCTTCCTGTCATGGCAGCCCTCATGCTGTTTATCCTTCAAGGGAAGCTAACGATAATGCCCAAAGTATCAGGCTGCAGGGCCACACCGGAGTAATAAATGACTGCATGGTATGTCACAGCAGCCCGCCAACAGGCGCCGGTCCGCATGGAATACTTTATATCGGAATTATAAAATTGGGTAATGAAGTGCCTGAGGAATTCAAATTGCACCAGAATTATCCCAATCCGTTCAATCCGATAACAAAAATAAAGTTTGATGTTGCTAAATCCTCAAATGTGAAATTAGTTGTATTTGATTTTCTGGGCAGAGAAGTTGAGGTTATTGTTAATAATGATCTAAGTCCGGGTATGTATGAGGCTGAATGGAATGGTGCAGGATTTGCTTCAGGGGTTTATATTTACAAACTGATCTCTGATGATTACACACGATCCGGAAAGATGATCCTTGTAAAATAGTTTTATTAAAAAATGCCAGTGCATTAAAAAAGGGGCTCTTAGCCCCTTTTTTTTTAGAATTAAATTAATCCTTAAGCAATGCCCTTGAGATAACAACTTTCTGTATCTCAGAAGTCCCCTCATAAATTTCTGTTATCTTGGCATCACGCAAATATCTTTCAACAAGGTACTCCCTTACATATCCGTATCCTCCGTGAACCTGTATAGCTTCAAGAGCATTATTTACTGCAGTTTTGCTTGCAAGAAGCTTTCCCATAGCTGCTTCTTTGGCAAATTCCATTCCCATGTCCTTTCTCCATGCCGCTTCAAGTACAAGCATCCTGGCAGCTTCAACATTAGTTGCCATGTCAGATATTTTAAACTGAATTGCCTGCAGGTTTGAAATAGGGGAACCGAATGCTTTCCTTGTTTTGGAATACCTAACTGAAGCCTCAAGGGAAGCCTGTGCTATACCAAGTGCCTGGGCTCCGATACCAATTCTGCCTCCGTTTAGTGTTTCCATCGCTATTCTGAATCCTGTGCCTTCACCGCCGAGCAGCTGGTCCTTATGCACTCTGCAATTGTTGAAACTGACGGTGCAAGTATCAGAGCTCCTTATGCCAAGCTTGTCTTCTTTTATCCCTGTCTCAAGCCCTTCAGTTCCTTTATCAACCAAAAAAGTAGAAATTCCCTTATGTTTTTTTTCTTTATCGGTCATAGCCTGAACAAAATAAACATCTGCGTTCTTACCGTTTGTTATCCAGTTTTTTATACCGTTCAGTATGTAATAATCACCATCTTTAATTGCTTCTGTTTTCTGCTGTGTAGCATCGCTGCCGGCTTCAGGTTCAGAGAGACAAAAGCATCCGAGCTTAATTCCGGAGGCAAGCGGTTTAAGGAAACGTTCTTTCTGCCCGTCGGTGCCCCAGTGATTTATTCCGTAACATACAAGTGAGTTGTTTACCGACATTATTACACCTACTGATGCATCTACCTTTGATATTTCTTCCAGGGCAAGTACATAACTTATTGTGTCAAATCCTGCACCTCCCCATTCGGGAGGTACCATCATTCCCATAAACCCGAATTCACCAAGCTTTTTAATAATCTCAAACGGAAACTCCGCCTTAATATCTCTTTCAATTGATGTTGGTGCAATTTCATTTATAGAGAAATCCCTTGCTGTATCACGTATTGCTATCTGTTCTTCGGAAAAATTGAAATCCATTGTTATATTATATTTAGTTCATTATGTGTATCACAAAATGCCTTTACAAAATGCAGATCATTTCTTTGAATAATCATAGAAGCCTTTGCCGGATTTCCGTCCTAAATACCCGGCGGCAACCATTTTTTTAAGAAGCGGGCAGGGCCGGTATTTTGAGTCACCCAGTCCTTTGTGCAGTACTTCCATGATAGAAAGACAGACATCAAGACCGATAAAATCAGCAAGAGCCAGGGGACCCATCGGGTGATTCATGCCGAGTTTCATAACCGTATCAATAGCTTCAGGCTCTGCAACGCCTTCCATAACACAATACATAGCTTCATTTAACATCGGCAGCAGTATCCTGTTTGCAACAAAACCAGGGTAATCATGCACTTCAACAGGCACTTTTTCGATCTTTTCAGCAAGCGACTTAATTATCCCGTATGTTTCATCGCTTGTTGCGATTCCACGGATAACTTCGATGAGTTTCATTACGGGTACCGGATTCATGAAATGCATTCCAATTACCTTATCAGGCCTTTTTGTAAATGCCGCAATTTCTGTAATTGATATTGACGATGTGTTAGTTGCAAGAATAGCTTCGGGTTTGCAGCTGCTCTCTAACGTCTCGAAGATGCTCTTTTTTATTGCAATGTTTTCGGTTGCTGCTTCGATTACCAGTTCACAATCCTTTGCATCACTTAGATTTGTTGAGGTTTTGATATTCGAAAGTGTCTTGACCAATTGCTCTGGAGTAATTGCCTCTTTTTTTACCTGTCTTTCGAGATTTCCCTTAATTGTACTTATTGCTTTTTCAAGCAGTTCGGGTTTTATATCTATTAAGGTAACGTTATATCCGTTAAGAGCAAATACATGTGATATCCCGTTGCCCATTGTGCCGGAACCAATAACTGCTATATTTTTGATTTCCATTTTTTATATTTGTTCTTGGGTAAATATGTTTTTAATTACAATAGTATATCAGATCAAGAATAATCAAAATTACATTTTTTCAATTATCATTGATGTTGCTTCGCCGCCGCCATTGCAAAGTGTTACTAATCCTAGCTTTTTGTTCAGTCTTTGCAGGTTGTACATTAGGGTAATAAGCAGCCTTGCTCCCGATGCTCCGATTGGGTGGCCAAGAGCAATTGCCCCGCCTGTTACATTAACTTTGGCTGCATCAATGCCTGCTATCTGGTTTACTGCGCAGCTTACTACAGCAAATGCTTCGTTTATCTCAAAAAGTTCAATATCATTTTTTGTGAGACCGGCTTTTTTGCATACTTTATCTATTACATAACCGGGCGCAGTAGTAAACCACTTCGGTTCTTGTGAGTGTGTTGCCTGCGCAAGTATCCTTGCCATCGGTTTTATGCCTGATGAATCTGCTTTTTCCTTTGACATAAGTACAACAGCGCCTGCCCCGTCATTTATGCTTGATGCGTTGAATGCAGTGATAGTTCCGTCTTTTTCGAAAACCGGCTTTAAGGTGAGCGCCTTTTCAAAATTCACTTTACCGGGCTCCTCATCAGTATCTACAAGCACAACATTACCTTTTCTGTCTTTCACTTCAACGGATACAATTGCATTCTTAAAGTAACCGCTCTTGATAGCATCCAGCGCTTTTTCATACGAGCCCTTTGCAAATTCATCCTGCTGCTGCCGGGAGATATTATACTCTCTGGCGCAATCTTCGCCAAGGTTACCCATATGCTTATTTCCGTAGGGGTCCCACAATCCATCGTGTATCAGGAGGTCAAATATTTCTCCGTTACCCAGTCTGTAACCGTTCCGGGCCTTTTTCAGAATATAGGGTGCATTTGTCATTGATTCCATTCCGCCTGCGACTATTATATCAGCATCACCTGCTTTAATTGCCTGCTCGCCTAACATTGCAGATTTTAATCCCGAGCCGCAGACTTTATTTATAGTTGTTGCTGATACAGTATCGGGAATACCTGCTGCAATTGATGCCTGCCTTGCGGGTGCCTGCCCGATCCCGCCCTGCAGAACATTACCCATTAATACTTCGTCAATTTCCCCGGGCTTTATGCCGGCTCTTTTTACAGCTTCTTTTATTGCAAATCCTCCAAGCTGCGGAGCGGTAAAAACTGCAAGGCTTCCGTTAAACATTCCGACCGGTGTTCGCGCTCCGGATACTATTACTACTTCATTCATTTGTGTTATGTTTTCTGATTTATATAATTTCGGTTTATTAAATTCAAAGAGATGAGTTAATTATCTTTACAAAACTTTCTACCTCAAGAGAAGCACCTCCGACAAGTCCGCCGTTGACTGATGGAGATGCAAACAATTCTTTTGCATTATCAGGAGAAATGCTTCCGCCGTAAATAATTCTTATGTTCTTTGAGACATTTTCGTTGTACATTTTCTTAATTTTCTTCCTTAAGAAATTGTGAACGCTTTCGGCCTGGTGCGGTGTAGCATTCTTACCAGTCCCGATCGCCCAAATAGGCTCGTACGCAATTGTGATGTTTCCAATATCTTCTGTGCTGACGTGTGCAAGTGATTTTGTGAGCTGTTCTTCAATTACAGGTTCCGTCAATTTGTCATCATGCTCCTGCAGATTTTCCCCAATACAGACTATTGGCTTTAAACCTTCATCCAGGGCTTTCAATACTTTCTTATTAACAATTGCATTGGTTTCATTGAAATGTTTCCTGCGCTCAGAATGTCCGAGAATAACATATTCACAACCGCACGATTTAAGCATCCCAGCCGATACTTCACCTGTAAATGCACCCGATGTTTCGTAAAACAGGTTCTGTGCACCCAGCTTGATCGCAGAACCGCTGATCTTCTTATTCACTACATCAAGCGATGTGTAAGGAGGGCAAATTACAATATCTGCATTTACGACTTTATGCTTTTCTGCATATGCTTTTAATTCTTCTGCAAACTGCTGGGACTGAACTATTCCTTTGTTCATTTTCCAGTTTGCAACGATCATTTTCTTCGTTGACATTTAACATTCTCCATTTTCCGCAGGGTACTTATCCAATAGCGGACTTTATCCTAAATTAGAAATAATTAATTCATTTACAGCTTTTGGGTTTGCTTTGCCTTTGGATTCTTTCATCACTTTTCCGACGAAAAATCCCAAAAGTTTTACTTCACCGTTTTTGTATCTTTTTGTTTCTTCCGGGTTATCTTCAATCACTTTTTTCACTATAATTTCAATTTCTGAAGAATCAGTTACCTGGAGCAGATTCTTTTCCCTTACAATCGTTTCCGGGTTCTGTTTCTCAGCATCTGTATGATTCAGCATTTCAGCAAAGACTTCCTTTGCAATATTGTTAGAAATTTTGCCTTCTGCAATCATATTGACAAGTGATGACAGATTTTTACCGCTAATTTGGAATTTCTCAATTGGTATTTTTTCATCATTCAAAATCCTCATAACTTCAGTCATTATCCAGTTACTTGCACTCTTATAATTGTTTCCCTTTACAGTGGCGCATACATCTTCAAAGTAATCAGCAATACCGCGCTCCTGTGTTAAAACATCAGCATCATATTCCGGGATCAAAAACATTTTGACAAATCTTTTTGCCTTTTGTTCAGGCAGTTCGGGCAGTGCTTTTCTGGTTTCATTTATCCAGTTTTCATCAACATAAACATTTACCAGGTCCGGCTCGGGAAAATATCTGTAATCATGTGCTTCTTCCTTTGAGCGCATCGGGGATGTGACTTTTGATTTTGCATCATATGTCATTGTATGGTGAGTTACTTTCCCGCCGCTCTCAAGCAGTTCAATTTGCCTTTTTATCTCATAATCCAGTGCATCAGAGACATTTTTAAACGAATTCAGATTTTTCACTTCGCACTTAGTACCGAATTCCTTACTTCCTTTAAGCCTGACAGATACATTTGCGTCACATCTAAGGCTTCCTTCTTCCATATTGCCGTCACAAATATCCAGATATACAACAAGCTGTTTGAGTTTAGTAAGATAATCATAAGCCTGCTGCGGTGTCCTTATATCCGGTTCGCTGACTATTTCAATCAGCGGTACGCCGCAACGGTTAAGATCGACAAGCGACTTATCGGAAGCAAAATCATGGATCGATTTTCCGGAATCCTCTTCCATATGTATTCTTGTGATTCCGATCCTGTTTCCTGAAATATCAACATATCCCGAAGAACAAACAGGCTGATCGAACTGTGATATCTGGTAACCCTTTGGAAGATCAGGATAAAAATAGTTTTTCCTTGCGAAAATAGATCGTTCCCTGATTGTACAGTTAGCAGCAAGACCCATCCTCAAAATATATTCTACCAGGTTCCTGTTCAGTACCGGCAGTGTACCCGGGTGCCCGAGGCAGACAGGGCAAATATTTGTGTTCGGCGGTGAGCTAAAATCCGTAGAACAGCTGCAAAAAGCTTTGCTCTTTGTTTTCAGCTGGGCATGTACTTCCAGCCCTATCACAGGTTCGTATTTATCTGTATTTTCGCTCAAATCTATTTATTAGATAATACACGGGTTATCTTCTCAGCAGCATCCTTAAATCCCCGTGCACTGATAATATTCAACCCCGATTCATCAAGCATTTTTTTTGCAATATCGGCATTTGTGC
>JANWKI010000107.1 GCA_025451455.1 Ignavibacteria bacterium | reverse complement strand
GGTGGGAGGTTCGATCCCTCCCTGGCCCACTAAAATTTCAAGTTGATGAAATCAGCAGT
Source organism: Ignavibacteria bacterium (assembly GCA_025451455.1). Classification (GTDB taxonomy): domain Bacteria; phylum Bacteroidota; class Ignavibacteria; order Tepidaquicellales; family OLB5; genus OLB5. The sequence goes on along the minus strand of JANWKI010000107.1, from coordinate 17,353 downwards.
ACAGGCTTTAGAGCGTGGCGCTGTAAGCGCCAAGGTGGGAGGTTCGATCCCTCCCTGGCCCACTAAAAATTTCAAAGAGTTTAAGCAGCAAACAAAAAGCAAATTAAAATAAAACAATATAAAATCATTCTAGGAGATACAATCAAAAATGGCTAAAGAAAAATTCGATAGAAGTAAACCTCACGTGAATATTGGAACAATTGGTCACGTAGATCATGGTAAGACCACACTTACTGCTGCTATCACTATGGCGCTTTCCAAAAAAGGCGGCGGAAAAGTCAGAGCTTTCGACTCAATCGATAATGCGCCTGAAGAAAAAGCGAGAGGAATTACGATCGCCACGGCTCATGTTGAATATGAGACAGATAAAAGACATTATGCTCACGTTGATTGTCCGGGACATGCTGATTATGTCAAGAACATGATCACCGGTGCCGCACAGATGGATGGAGCAATTCTTGTTGTTGCAGCCAATGACGGAGCTATGCCTCAGACAAAAGAGCATATTCTTTTGGCTAAACAGGTTGGTGTTCCAAGGATCGTTGTTTTCCTTAATAAAGTAGATATGATCTATGAACAGGAAAAGACTCCGGATGATGCTGAACTTCTGCTTGAAGTAGTAGAATCCGAATTAAGAGATATATTAAACAGTTATGAATTCCCCGGCGATGAAGTTCCGATCATCAGAGGAAGTGCTTTGAAAGCAATGGAAGCCGGAATCAGGCCCGATGTTAAAATTGACGATCCGAATCTTAAATGTATTTTTGAACTTATGGATGCAGTTGATAGCTATATACTTGAGCCGGCACGAGAGATAGATAAGCCGTTTTTGATGTCAGTCGAAGACGTATTTTCGATAACAGGCCGCGGAACAGTTGCAACAGGAAGAGTTGAAAAAGGTAAAGTCAAAATGGGCGAAGATGTAGAGCTTATAGGGCTTGGACAGCATAAAAAGACAGTTGTTACCGGAATCGAAATGTTCCAGAAGGAACTGGATGAAGGTTTAGCCGGTGATAACCTTGGGATGCTTTTAAGAGGTGTTGATAAGAAAGATATAGAAAGAGGAATGGTAATAGCCAAACCGGGATCCATTACACCTCACAAGGTATTTAATTGCCAGGTTTACGTTCTTTCAAAAGAAGAGGGCGGAAGACATACACCGTTTTTCGGCAATTACCGTCCGCAATTCTATTTCAGAACAACAGACGTTACAGGCATCGTAAGTCTTCCTGATGGTGTTCAGATGGTTATGCCGGGTGATAATGTTGATAATTTAAAAGTCGATCTTATTACTCCTATTGCAATGGAAGAAGGCTTGAGATTCGCTATTCGTGAGGGCGGCAGGACTGTAGGTGCCGGTGTCGTAACTAAAATTATTGAATAATATTAAATCAGGTAAGGAATAAACTTGGCACCCCAGAAAATAAGGATAAAATTAAAATCGTATGATCACAGGCTTATCGATAAGTGGACAGACAGGATTATTAAAACTATAAAATCTACCGGCGGAGTTGTATCGGGCCCGATACCCCTTCCTACCCGGAAAGCTGTTTATACCGTTTTAAGGTCACCTCATGTTGATAAAAAATCAAGGGAGCAGTTCGAGATCAGGTCTCATAAAAGAGTCATCGATATTTTGAATTCTAACAAGAAAACTGTTGATGCACTTACGAAACTCGATCCTCCCGGCGGCGTATATATCGAAATTAAAACATAAGGAAACATAAGGAAAAGTAATGAAAGGTTTAATAGGAAAAAAACTTGGAATGACTTCAGTATTTACTGAAGACGGATCCAGTGTACCATGCACTTTGATCGAAGCCGGACCCTGTTATGTTACTGCAGTAAAAACTGTAGATAGTGACGGTTATACTGCTTTGCAGCTTGGTTTTGTTGAAAGAAAAGAAAAAAGGCTTGCAATGCCGCAGGTTAAGAATTTCAAAAAGAAAAACTTACCAGTACTCAGGTTTCTTAAAGAAGTAAGAGATTATGAAAATGCTGCTGATTTCAAGATCGGTGATATTTTAAAGGCTGATATCTTTAAAGAAGGCGACTCGGTAAAAGTAACAGCAATCAGTAAGGGTAAAGGGTTTCAGGGTGTTGTAAAAAGACATGGATTTGGAGGAGGCTCTGTTACACATGGACAAAGTGACAGGTTAAGGGCTCCCGGTTCAATAGGTGCAAGTTCATATCCATCAAGGGTATTCAAGGGTCAAAGAATGGCCGGAAGAACAGGCGGAGACAGGATCAGTATCCGTAATTTAAAAATTGTTAAAGTTATTCCTGAATCTAATTTATTGTTAGTTAAAGGCGCAGTTCCGGGGGCTATCTCCGGAGTTGTAGAAATATACAAGGTGAAATAAGAATGCAACTAAATATATATAAAATAGACGGATCTGAATCAAAGGAGAAAATCGACCTTCCTTCAGATGTTTTTGAAATTGAGCCGAATCACCATTTGATATACCAGGCTGTCAGAACCTTTCTTTCCAATCAGAGACAGGGTACACATAAAGCCAAAGAAAGAAGTGAAGTTAGAGGCGGCGGGAAAAAACCCTTTAAGCAAAAGGGAAGAGGTACTGCCAGAGCCGGAACTTCAAGATCACCATTATGGAAAGGTGGCGGAACGATCCATGGCCCGAGACCTCATACCTATAAGCTTAACATGACAAAGAAATCAGCACAGCTTGCAAGGAAAAGTGCGCTTAGCCTCAAAGCTAAAAACGGCGAGATAATGGTTGTGGAAGATATTAATTTCGAGAAACCTAAGACTAAGGATTTTTGTTCTATATTAAAGAATCTGAATATTTACGATAAGAAAGTGCTTATGCTGACTGTGAAAGATAATGAGAATGTTTACAAATCCGGAAGGAATATTACCGGGGTCAATGTTCTGAATGCTTCAAGCGCTGCTACATATGATCTGGTTAATAACCAGCTTATTCTTATTCAGAAAAGCGCATTAGATGAATTGTGTAAGCCATTTTTAAAACAATAATTTAACAAAGTTAGTTCAAAACAAGATAAATGATAAGAAGTATATTAATAAAACCGGTTATCACTGAAAAATTGACTCTGCTGCAGGAACAGAAAAATCAGTACTCATTTGAAGTTGATATTAATGCATCCAAAGTGGCAATTAAATCAGCTATTCAGAGTAAGTTCAATGTAAAGGTAGATAGCATACGCACAGTGACCTCAAAAGGCAAGCGCAAATCACAATTCACAAAAAGAGGCAAATACGAAGGTTTCAGGCCAACTAAAAAAAGAGCTATTGTTACACTTGCTAAAGATAGTAAGATAGATCTTTTTGAAACTTCAGCTTAAGTATTGCAGCTTGAGCATTGCAGCTTGCCGCATTCCGGAATTCATTATTTTGAAATTTAACCAACCCAGCAGCCTATGAAAATTGGCAAACAATTTACAAATAGGGAATCCCAATCGATTGATAAATATTTACAGGAGATTGGAAAAGTAGAGCTTCTTGATGTAGAAGAAGAGATAGACCTTGCCAAAAAGATTAAGTATGGTGATGAAAAAGAAAAACAAAAAGCTCTGGAAAAACTCACTAAGGCTAATTTACGTTTTGTAGTAAGTGTTGCCAAGCAGTATCAAAACCAGGGACTTTCTCTGGGTGACCTTATTAATGAAGGAAACCTTGGGCTTATCAAAGCAGCTAAAAGATTTGATGAAACCAGGGGGTTTAAGTTTATTTCTTATGCAGTTTGGTGGATCAGGCAGTCAATTCTTCAGGCTCTTGCAGAGCAATCGCGTATAGTCAGGCTTCCTCTTAACAGAGTAGGCGCATTAAATAAAATCGGTAAAGCATACAGTACCCTTGAACAGCAGTTTGAAAGAGAGCCAAGTGCCGATGAGCTTGCTGAACAGCTTGATATGTCATTATACGAAGTTTCCGATACACTCAAAATATCCGGCAGACATTTATCAATCGATGCCCCGTTCGTTCACGGTGAAGACAGCCGTTTAGTTGATATCATGCCGAATCAGAATCAGCCTCTTCCCGATCATAAGCTGATAAATGAATCATTGAAGATTGAAATTCAAAGAGCATTAAATACACTCAGCCCAAGGGAAAGAGATGTATTAAAACTATATTACGGATTGGACCAGGAAAATCCGTTAACTCTTGAAGAAATAGGTGAGAAGTTCAAGCTTACAAGAGAAAGAGTCAGGCAGATCAAAGAAAAAGCTATTAGGAGATTAAAGCATGCTTCTAAGAGCACACAACTCAAAACTTATTTAGGATAAAACTTATTCTCAGCCTTCCACCATCTTATAGACGGCGGATTATTTTTGAATCAGAGTCCTCCTCGAATCAAATCAAATTGAATGAATTATAAAAAATTGTCATTTTCATTATTCGTTATTCTTGCCTTTCTAATTACAGGCTGCACGAAGAAAAATGGTGATGACTTGCAGACCCAGCTAAAAGGCGGTATCAAAGGCGGGGGAATTATGGTATCAAACGAGAGTGAAAATATCAGGGGGCTCGATCCCGTCGGGGTAAATGATGTGGTTTCGCACCATGTGTCACATCAAATATATGATCTTCTGGTTGATCTTGATACGAATCTGCAGTTGAAACCGATGTTAGCAAGGCGTTGGGAAATAAGCCCGGACGGACTGACGTATGTTTTTCATCTCAGGAATGATGTCTACTTTCATGATAACGCATGTTTTCCCGGCGGTAAGGGAAGGAAATTCATTGCAGAAGATGTAAGGTATTCACTGAACAGGGTACTGGATACAAGAACCGGCAGCCTTGGTTTCGATTTTTACCGCAATTATGTAGAAGGCGCTAAGGAATTTACTGAAGAGGTCACAAAGTCAATTACAGAAAACAGGGAGCCCCGGATCAAGAATGTAAGAGGGTATAAAGTTATTGATGACACTACATTTCAAATCAAGCTTATAAAACCCTTTGCACCCTTTATTTACTATTTGTGCCTTGGATTTGCATACGTTGCTCCGAAAGAAGCAGTTGATAAATACGGCAAAGATTTTTTTCAAAACCCTGTTGGAACCGGACCATTTATTTTTGAGAACTGGACTCCTGATCTTGAAATAAATCTGAAAAGGAATCCAAATTACTGGGATAAAGATGAATTCGGCAACAGCATCCCCTATCTGAGCGGTGTAAAATTCAGATTTATCAAAGATCTTTCCCAGCAGCTGCTTGAATTCAAAAACGGAAATATTGATGATTCATACAGGATACCCAATGAATTATTTAAGAACATAATTACCTCTGAGAAAACCCTGACACCGGAATATTCTAAATTTGTAATTCAGAGAAAAACTGCTCTTGCTACGCAGTATTACGGGTTTCTGACCACAAGCAGGACTTTCAGTGACAGAAGAGTAAGACAGGCATTCAATTACGCAATTGATAGAGATAAGATCTTAAAATATGTGCTGCAGGGTTCTGCTTCTGATGCTGCAATCTACGGATTAGTACCGCCGGTTATGCCGAACTATAGTGCAAAAAGGATAAAAGGTTACAACTTCAACCTCGAAAAAGCGAAACAGCTAATGACTGAAGCCGGTTACCCGGGGGGCAAGGGTTTTCCTGAAGTTACATTAAGCATTAATGAAGGAGGCGGACGGAATACCCAGATCGCTGAGGCAATACAGAATATGTTAAAGGAAATCGGGGTAACTCTTAAGCTTCAGCTGCTCCAGTTTGCACAGCTTCTGGATAATATTGATGCTGGAAGATCTGACCTGTATAGATTGGGATGGAACGCAGATTACCCGGATCCGGAAACATTTCTTAATCTTTTCTACGGGAAAAATGTACCTGATAACCCAAATGATAAAAGCCCTATTAACAGTTTCAGATATAAGAACCCGAAATTTGATGAATTGTTTGAAAAAGCAATTGCTACAACCGATATAAATGAGAGAAACAGGTTATATGAAGAGGCGGAACAGCTTGCTGTTGATGATGCGCCAATGCTGTTTATTTATTATGATGAAGACTGGAGATTGATTCAGCCTTACGTAAAGAATTATGCTTTGGACCCGATGCACAGGGTCAACATGAGATTCACCTGGCTTGATAAGTAGATAAATCTGATTTTTTACCTGTAAACTTTGATTTCTTGCTGAAGAACTAACGTTATTCCGTGAGATTTTGGGGTTTCATTAAAAAAGTTTAATGGCTATATTTGAAAAATTTAAACAAAAAAGAAAGGAGATACATTATTTGATTAGAAAAGCAAGAGTCCTCGGTTTATTGTTATTGCTGCTTGGATTCATCGGCTTTACAGGGTGTTCAGCATCCGGAAATGATGATGAATATGTTGTAAAAACAAATAAGAAAACAAAAAAAGTAGAGGTAGCCAGTATAACTGGTATTCAGAAAAAAAGTTTGATCGAGCAATCCAGCCTGGAAACGCTCACGAACATTGTTTCCGAATATTCCAATACTTCTGTTGATAGAGATGCCGTAATGATAAGGATAATTGAACTTATCAATACACCTTATTTGTGGGGTGGTACAACAACCAACGGAATTGACTGTTCAGCATTTGTTCAGAGGGTAATGAAATATGCTCTCGGAATTGATATACCAAGAACATCAATTATGCAGTCAACAGTCGGTGAAGAAGTCAACAGAGAGAATCTCCAGTTTGGAGACCTTATATTTTTTAACACTATAGGCAGAAGGATCTCACATGTTGGTATTTATCTTGGTGAGAGCGTTTTTGCCCATTCTTCTTCCAGCGGAGGCGTAAAGACAAGCTCCCTGAATGAAGATTACTATAACGCAAAGTATGTAACTGCCAGACGCGTTATAAAGTAACTTAGATGGCAACTTATATTATCAGAAAGTTACTGTATTCAATACTGATTTTGATCGGTGTGATTACGGTAACTTTTTCTTTAATGTATGTAATACCCGGTGACCCTGCCAGGCTTATGCTTGGGCAAAGAGCGGATATTGCATCAATTGATGCTGTAAGAAAACAGCTCGGGCTTGATGATCCTCTTTACACTCAATACGGCAGGTTTATGGTTAAAGCTGTACAGGGCGATCTTGGCAGGTCTTACTCTTCCAACCGTGATGTACTTAAGACAATTTTGGATACTTTTCCGGCAACCGCTCTGCTTGCTGTTTCTGCACTCATAATTTCGTCAATTGTCGGGATTTTAATAGGTGTAATTTCATCTGTCAGGCCTTATACTTTTGCCGATAATGCATCGATGCTTATTGCGCTTTTCGGAATATCATTCCCTCCATTTGCATTGGGACTGATAATGGCTCTGGTATTCGGCGCCTGGTTAAAATGGTTCCCAATTTCAGGTTATATCAATAACGGTATGATCTATCTTGTGCTTCCTATGCTAACTCTGGCATTGAGGCCGCTTTCAATTATTGCGAGGTTAACCCGTTCAAGTATGCTTGATGTACTGAATCAGGATTATGTAAGAACTGCAAGAGCTAAAGGAGTAAGCGGCTGGAAAGTTATTATAAGGCATGCGCTCAGAAATGCTCTTAATCCTGTCATTACTACTATCAGCGCATGGCTTGCAGCGCTTCTCGGGGGGACGTTTTTCATAGAATACATCTTTAACTGGCCCGGCATAGGTCTGCTGGCAATTAATTCAATTTTATCACTTGATTTTCCGATGATACAGGGTACAGTACTGTTTACTGCTGTGATATTCATAATTGTGAATATGATAGTTGATATTGTTTATGCCTTTCTTGATCCAAAAGTAAAATTATCTTAAAATAATAAATTTAATTATGAGAACTAAATTATCCATTCTTATTCTGGCAATTGTTTTTTGTGCAAATGTATTCTCTCAGCCAAACGCATATTCTCCTTTTTCATTAAATGCTTCAAAAACATCATTGATCTCTACTGAGATCAGAAATGCAGTAGATGATGCAAAGATAATTAATGTAGATTTTACCTCTGTTCGGGATATCCTCAGAAAGAAATCCGGCAGTATTACTGTAAGAATTCCGTTTAACAATAATGATATTACCCTGGATCTTAAAAAGTTTGATATTCTTGCACCGGGCGCCAAAATTGTAGGCGGAACAGAAACCGGTGACAGACAGATAGATATGAACAGTTCATTCGTTGTATATACTTCTGAACTTAAAGACAAAAATATACCGCTTGTAGTAATAACATTCTTCGATAATGAGGTTTCAGCAATTATTTCTTCCGGAAATGAAATTAGTGTTCTTGCAAGATTGGAAAAGAATAATACCAATTCAGATTATATTTTTTATAATAACAGCAAACTTAAATTCAGATCAGAATTTAATTGCGGGACTGACGGACTGGAAATGCCCGACAAAATATTGAATATGCAAAATAACCTTTCAGGCAATATCAAAGATATTGCAACTTCGCAGCTTCTTAATGCAAATATCGCAATTGAATCAGATTATGATACGTTCACCCATTTTGGCGGAACTCAAAATGCAGCAAGATATATCTTAAGCCTGTTTGCTCCTGTTTCTGCTCTTTATGTCAGAGATATCAACATTAAACTGCAGTCAACTTACCTGAGAATTTGGGAAACATCTGCAGATCCATATACCGGAACGACTTCAAATGTATTATTAAATGAATTCCGGAATTACTGGAATGCCAATATGTCGGCAGTTCCCAGAACGATTGCTCATTATATCACAACCCGTCCGGGTGGGTTAGGGGGGATTGCCTGGGTCAATGTTCTTTGCGCCAACCTGAACAGCGGCTATGGTTATGCCTTCAGTGATGTCGATGGTACTTTCAACAATTTACCTACATATTCATGGGATGTTATGGTAGTCTCTCATGAAACCGGTCATAATTTCGGATCACCGCATACTCACAACTGTTCATGGCCTGGTGGACCCATCGACAGTTGTTATGCAGTAGAAGGGGGATGTTATACCGGTCCTCCGATTGCAAGAGTAGGAACAATAATGAGTTATTGTCATTTGAACGGCTCAATTGCCCTTAATTTCGGACCTCTCCCGACACAATTAATAAGGACCTATGCTGAATCAGCCCCATGCCTGACAAATATTCCCGGATTTCTTGTTGCTATGCCAAATGGAGGCGAACTGTTCAGAAGCTCTCAGAATGTAGTAATAATATGGGGTTCGGATTACATTGGAAATGTTAATATTGAATATACATCCAATAACGGCTCTAACTGGAACACAATTCAGAATAACGTAACTTCTACTTTGAGGACGCTTAACTGGACGGTTCCATATATCCCGACAACACAGCAGGCAAGAATCAGAGTTTATGAAAGCGGCAATCAGGTCAATGGTGACCAAAGCGATAGTACCTTTCAGATCAGGCCGACACTAATTCAAAATTCACTGGTGGATCCGCCTCAGCTGTATAGTACCTATGTTTCATCCGGTGATACCTCGAAATTGCATTTTACTTTCACCAGGAGCGGAACTTTGCCTGAGTTGAAATATAGATGGTATCTTAGCACGATAAATTTCTCTAATAATTATTCACAGTTTAGCAATAACAGCGGCTCTGATTCTGTTTGTTCTATTACCAGGGGTAAGCTGGATTCGTTGATGAATGCATGGGGTGTGGTAAATATCGGAGATTCGCTAAGAGTCAAATGGTACGTTCGGACATTTTCCCAGTTTGATTCATTGCAGTCAGCAAATGTATTCCTGATAACCTTCAGGCGCAGTGTTATCGGTATTCAAAATATTTCAACACAAATACCAAAGGAATTCTATGTAAATCAGAATTATCCGAATCCTTTCAATCCTGTGACAAAAATTAAATTCGGATTACCTAATGAGTCATATGTAAAGATCAGTATTTATGATATTCTTGGCAGGGAAGTGGCAATAATTGCCAGCGAAGAACTAAAGGCAGGTGAATTTGTAGTTGATTGGAATGCTTCGGATTTCCCGAGCGGGATATATTTCTACAGGATCGAAGCAGGTGATTATGTTAAGAATTCTAAAATGATCCTTGTCAAATAAGAATTTTTATTGCTGCAAGCCGCTATTTCCGTAGCGGCCTTTTTTATTACTTACCTTATTGTATGATTGTAAATTATTCTGTATTTTTACCAAATTCACCGAATTGGAAATATGGATTTAGAGAAAATCCGGGAAAGCACCGAAAGATATTCCGAAGAAATATCGAAGGCATATTATTTGCAGGGTGCCGGACTGAAAACCAATATTGATTTTGATGATATATACAACAGGTATTCAGGTTTGTTTTCCGGGGATAATCTTCAGACCATAAAAGATTCTCTGTCTAAATCTTCAAATTCAGATGAAAGTAAACGAGCAAATTCTTTTTTAGAAGCTTTTTACGGTGAAATAATTACACAAAAACATAAATCCCTTATTTCTGAGCTGCTTGAACTGGAATCGACATCAGAAATAGAAATTGAGTCAGATAAAACGGTACCTTACCGCAGTTCTATGTCATATCTTCTGAATGAACCCTCAGCATTTAAAAGACAGCAAATAGAACAGAATATCGAAAGTTTCGTTGGTGGAAAGCTTAACTGCGTATTGGAAGAATCATTTTTGCAGGAGGAAAAAAGCATCAGGGAACTTGGATTTGCGAACAAAATTGAAATGTTCACTAAGCTTTCAGGCATAGATCTGTATAAGACCGACCTTATGATGCAGGATTTTATAAAAGAGACTGATGAATTATACTCAAAATATCTTGGATTATATTCAAAAAAGGTATTAAATATGAATGCTGAAGATCTGAAACGGCACGATCTGTTAAGAATTATGAGAGCATCAAATTTCGATACTTTATTTCCTAAAGATGAAATGTTAAAGATCATTTACGGTTTTGTTTCAAGTATGGGAATCGATATTAATTCAAACAACAGGATAAACCTGGATATTGAACCAAGATTAAATAAATCTGCAAGAGCTTTTTGCTCTGCTGTAAGGATACCTGACGAAGTATATTTGGTTGTTTACCCAAGGGGAGGGGAAAGTGATTATTCTGTATTTCTGCATGAACTTGGCCATGCTCTGCATTTTTCCAATATTAACCCTGACCTGGAATTTGAATACAAATGGTATGGTGATAATTCTGTTACAGAAGCTTATGCTATGACTTTCGATCATTTAACTGTGAATGAAGCGTGGATGAACAAATTTCTCAATGTGAATATGAAGAACAACGATGAATACTTTATTCACAGTGCGGTTAATAAGCTGATATCTTTGAGGATGCTCGGAGCCAAAATTCATTATGAGATAAAACTGTACGAAACTCCGGGCCTTAACGGAAAGAAAGAAATATACCGGGAAAATTTTGAAAGAACGCACAAGGTTCACTGTTCACCTGTAAATTATCTTGTGAATATTGATAACTATTTTTATTGTGTCAGATACATACGGGCATGGATGCTGCAGGTTAAAATTCTGGATTATCTTAACCAAAATTACGGTGAATTGTGGTTTGAAAACAGGAGCGCGGGAAATGAATTATTGAGCTGGTGGAGCGAAGGTCAAAAATATAATGCGGAAGAACTTTGTGAGATGAAGGGCTGGTCAGACTTATCCGCATCGGTGCTTATAAAAAACATAAATGAAATATTAAAAAATAATAAATATTCATGATTTAATATGGCTATAAATTTAAATAAGTTTACTATTAAAGCTCAGGAAGCGCTGCAGGAAGCAGGAGAAATTGCTTCGGGCTACTCCAATCAGCAAATTGAACCGGAACATCTTTTCGCTGCTCTTATACAGAATGAAAGCAATATCGCTGTTTCGCTGATAAGAAAAATAGGAGCGGATATCAATTTACTCAGGATCAAAATTTCAGGGCTGATTGAACAATTCCCTAAAGTTTCATCAGCTAATGCTTCCGGTCAGTTCCTGTCTGCCGGACTTCAAAATGTTCTGGATGAAAGCGTAAGAATTGCTGCTCAACTTAAGGACGAATACATCAGCATTGAACACATTCTCATAGCGCTTGCCGAAGCAAAGGGAAAACTTGGAGATCTGCTGAATTCCAAGGGCATCAGCAAAGAAAATATATTAAATGCATTAAGAGATGTAAGAGGAAGCCAGAGAGTAACAAACCAGGACCCCGAAGAAACATACCAGTCATTAAAGAAATACGGGCGTGATCTGAACCAGCTTGCAAAACAGGGTAAACTTGATCCTGTAATCGGAAGAGATGATGAGATCAGAAGAGTCCTGCAGGTTTTATCCAGAAGAACCAAGAATAACCCCGTATTAGTCGGTGAGCCGGGAGTCGGAAAAACAGCTATTGCTGAAGGGCTTGCGTTCAGGATAGTAAAAGGCGAGGTGCCTGAAAACCTCAAGAGCAAAACCGTAATTGCCCTTGATATGGGGGCATTAATTGCCGGTGCAAGTTACAGAGGACAGTTTGAAGAAAGGCTGAAGGCTGTAGTAAATGAAGTAAAGCAGAGCGAAGGGCAGATAATTCTTTTTATTGATGAGATACATACACTGGTAGGGGCCGGCAAAACTGAAGGAGCAATGGATGCAGCAAATATTCTGAAGCCTGCTCTTGCCAGGGGAGAGCTTCATGCAATCGGAGCAACAACACTTGATGAATACAGGAAGTATATTGAAAAAGATGCGGCACTTGAAAGAAGGTTCCAGCCTGTTGTTGTTGATGAACCATCAGTTGAAGATACTATTTCAATACTTCGGGGTTTAAAAGAGAAGTATGAAGTGCATCATGGAGTAAGGATAACTGATTCGGCAATTGTTGCAGCCGCTTCATTATCACACCGTTACATTACTGACAGGTTCCTGCCTGATAAAGCTATTGACCTGATTGATGAAGCAGCCAGCAAGCTGAGGATTGAAATTGATTCAATGCCGGAAGAGCTTGACGTGATCGAAAAGAAAATTAAACAGCTTGAAATAGAGCGGGAGGCATTGAAAAGGGAACTTTCTTCTTAGGATTTTATCTTCTTTTTTTCCTTTTCTGCGATAGTATCTTCAAGTATGGGGAGTGTAAAATAAAATGTTGTTCCTTTACCTACTTCGGATTCAAACCATATTTTTCCGCTGTGTTTTTCGATTACTCTTTTGCACAGAGCCAGGCCAATACCGGAACCCGGATATTTTCTGTGGTCGTGAAGTTTCTGAAATACAATAAATATCCTTTCCGAAAACCATTGTTCAATTCCAATTCCATTATCCTTAACTGCAAAGAGCCACATATTTTCCTTCTTCTCTGCCGAAATATCGATTGCCGGCTTATTTTCACCCTGGTATTTGATTGCATTAGCGATCAGATTCTGAAAAACCTGTGTCATCTGAACAAAATTTCCATAAATTTTGGGTAATGTGTATTGTTTTATTGCAGCTTTGCTTTCCTTTATTGATACTTCCAGATTCGCTATTGCGTCTTTCAATACAAGATTACAGTCAATTTCTTCTTTTGGTGCTCTTTCTGTTCCAACCCTGGAATACATCAGGAAGTCTGTTATGAGGCGGTACATCCTTGTAACTCCGTCATCGGCTGAATTTAACTGCTCTTCCATTTCAGGGCCAAGGCGCTTCTTATATTTTTTGTTCAGGGTTTCAAGGAAATTCTGTATCGAGCGCAGCGGTTCCTGCAGATCGTGTGATGCTGCATATGAAAATACATAAAGTTCTTCATTTGAAAGCGCAAGCTCTTCGGCATATGTTCTTAATTCCTCCTCAACCTGTTTCTTGAAAGTAATATCTCTTGATATTGCTGAAACGCGCGTAATCATTCCTGATTCTTCTCTTATGGGGGAGACAGTCAATGATACATCAAGAATAGATTTATCTTTTCTTTGGCGTTTGGTTTCGAATGATTCAATTCTTTCACCTTTTGTTACTTTGTTAAGCAAATGATTAAGTTCTGTAAGTTTGCTGTCCGGAACCACGATCGATATGTTCCTGCCGATAGCGTCCTTTTCGCTGAAACCATATAGTATTTCTGCCCCGGGGTTCCAGCTGAGGATCTGCCCATCGGGGCTCATCGCGTAAATTGCGTCGCCGGAATTAAGCACTATAGAAGCCAGCTGGGATTTTATCTCTTCGTTTTTCTTACGGTCAGATATATCCCTGAGTATCGTAATAACATGGGGTATTGAGTGGTATAAAACAGGAGTAGAGGCAACACTTACATCAAGGTAAGAACCATCGAGTCTTTTGATTGTAATATCTATCGCAGGTACCTGCTTCATATATTTAACCATGTTCTCAAGCCTTTCCATAACTTTATCCCTGTAGGAGTAATGTATAAGATCGGTTATGGTCAAGCCTATTAGCTGTTCCGGGGATTCAGCGCCAAAAAGAGTTAAACCGGCATTGTTAACAAAAAGCAGTTTCCCGTCCCTGTGAATCGTAATTGTATCAGGTGAAAGGTCAACTGTACTTCTAAGCCTGTTAGTATTATCCTGAAGTTCTTCTATATCCTTGGCAAGCAGCTGAATCTGAAGCTTTGCTTCTTTGGCTCTTCTTCTGGAAAAGACCGCATAAGCAAACCCAAACAAAGCCAGGACAAATAACAGTTCTATAATTCTGAAACCTTCTTCTCTTGCGGCAATGCCCCGCATTAAAACGAAGATATCCATCATTGAGGCAGTAACAAGTATTATTATAATAATGGAAAATATTATAATAATATCTTTCAGGTCACTGGAATCCTTGCCCCTGTTATTTGTTTCTTCTGTCATGAAGCTCTTTTTTTATTTCTTTCTTTAAACCGATAATTTCCCTGATCGTTCTGAAAATTATCGAAGGACGCGCGGCAGTGGATACTCCGTCAACTCTTGGCAAATGCCTCACACCTACTTCAGTAAAAGTATAACCAAGCAGTCTTGCCCTAATCATTATCTCTGCATCTATAAAAGCGTCTTTTGTTTTAACATTTATTTGTCTGAATAATTCGGTTTTGATTATTTTAAATGCGCAGTCAATATCTATATAATCGGTATCAAATACCAGCCTGAGAACAAAATTATAAACAAAACTCGTAAGCTTTCTGTATTTTGAATATTGTTTTTTCTTTCGGTAACCTATTACCATGTCACTGAACGGTATTAAAGCAACAAATTTTCTCAATTCATCCAGGTCGAACTGGTTATCACCGTCCGTATAAAATACGTATTCAAATCCGGCAGTCGTAAATCCTTCCCATAGTGTTGCGCCATATCCTTTGTTTTTTTCATGGTGCACTACTCTTACTTTTGGGTAACGTGCAGCTAAATTATCTGCTACCTCAGCAGTTTTATCCGGACTCCCGTCTTCTATAATTGTGATCTCGTAATCCTTTAAATTCAAATCCTCCAATACTTCAACTGCTTTATGCACCACCTTATCTATATTCTTCTCGTCATGGTATGCCGGAAAGAAAACCGAAAGCCTGATATCTTTATTAGTTATCAAGAATATATCTCCACGTGTTTACTAATCCTTCATCAAATGCAGTTTCAGGTTTCCAATTCAGATATCTTGCCGCAAGCCTGTTATCAAGTATGTTCGATCTCACATCAAATTTCCTTGATTCCATGTAATTCACATTGAATTCAAGTTTCAGTTTTTTTCTGAATTTGTTCAGGATTTCGTTTATCGAAAGACCCTTTGAGCTGCTGATATTATAAATTTGATTGCAGGATCTGTCTCTTATAGCTTTGCGGATCGATTTTACCCCGTCTTTTATATAAAAATAATCTCTGACTGCTTTTCCGTTACCCCATATCTCAATAGGTTTCCCGTGCTTTATCCTGTACAACAGGTGGGCTATAAGCCCCTGTGCCAAAAGCGGGTTCTGCCTCTCCCCGAAGGGATTGGAAAATCTCAGGACTTTATAATCTAATCCCTTAAGGCTTTTATACAAACTTAAATATTTTTCTATAGTAAGTTTTATTATTCCATAGGAATTCAAAGGGTTTGTAGGGTGATTTTCGTTTATTGGTATTTTCAACGGGTTGCCGTAAACTGTTCCGCCCGATGAAATAAAAATAACTTTCTTAACATTGTTTTTTACACACTGCTCAAAAAGGTGCAGGGAAGCCAGCAGGTTGCTTTCAACATCATAAAACGGGTTGAGGTTGGAGCTTGCAGGAAGTGTTGAGCTTACAAGATGAACAACATAATCTTTATTCTTTAGGGATTTATTGATATCCACTTCGTTGTTGAAATCACCTTCAATGAAATCAACCTTACCCAGTATATGCTTAACATTCTTTTTTGATGCGTTCAGCTTATCAAATAAGCTCACCTTAAAGTTATTTAACAGCAGGTCCTCGGCAATATGCGAGCCTATGAAGCCTGCACCCCCGTATATTATACAGTTGTCTTTCATTTTCAGGATTTTGTCATTTTTAACACGTATCTGAAAGGAACCATAAAATTCGGAACCTTTGCAATGCCTGTAATATTCCATATTCCGCCGGCATGCTTTGTGATAAGTTTAAGGTCATATTCGGTCAAATGCCATTCATCAAGGTTGTTCTTCGAAGCAAGATCCCAGCCGCTTTTTTTCGGTGCAATGATGCGCGTTAAACCAAAAGTTCTGAGTAGCTTTTTTGTGGAATTGATAAGATTTTCGTTCGGAATGGAAAGGGAAAGGACACCATCATCTTTGAGAACTCTCTTCATTTCTTTCAATAGCGGTATCGGGTCAAGTACATGCTCGATAACTTCGGAACACAGTATCTTATCAAAGAATTTGTCTTCGTAAGGTATCTCTTCGCCGGGTGATTTCTTCAATTCAGCCTTATCTCCAAGCCTCTCTCCGGCACGCTTTATCTGAATTTCGGAAATGTCAATTCCATAGAGCTTGCCCTCTGGTATTCTCTCAAGGATATGTCCTGCCCCGCAGCCTACTTCCAGAACCTTATCCGTTTTCTTTATCTCTGCAAGCTCTATCAATTTCTTTATTCTTTTGTTTTCAATGTATCTGAAAAGCGGGTTAGGATGATTATAGAACTTATCCAAATCATGCCTTGTTGCATGTTCTTCGTTCCATTTTTCAAAATTTTCTGTTGTTGGTCTCATAATTTCTCAAAAATAAATGCCCCAAATCTTTTATCTGAAGACACAAATTGGTTTAGTAATTTATAGCCGGTATTGTTCTGTAAAAATTCTAGCTTGGTATCATTTTTATACTCAGGCCTGAAACTGTAGTGTGAGTCCCATATAACAATGGTGCCTCTGGGCGCTTCTTCAAGAGCTTTCATATTGAGCATCTTAAAATGTTTCTTCTGTTCTCCGTAAACATCACCGTAAAAAAGTACGAGGCTGTGATTATATAAAACCTCTGCAGTCTTATCGGCATTTTGTTTATACCACCCGGCTATCTGGCTTACAGCAATGTTTTCC
>JANWKI010000106.1 GCA_025451455.1 Ignavibacteria bacterium | reverse complement strand
TGGCAGAACCCGTTGCCGCAGGGGAATGATCTGAACTCTTTATACTTCAATCAAAATAGTGAAGGCTTTTTGGTGGGAAATTCAGGAGTCTTTTTGAATAGTAGCAATGGTGGGTTAAATTGGGATGTCGAAAATATTGAATTCCAAAATAATCTTAATGATATTTTTTTTGTGGATATTAACACTTGTTGGGTATGTGGAAATGATGGTAGAGTTTTCAAATCTACCAATAGGGGGGTCAATTGGACGATGCAATCAGCAAATGTTATTTCTGATTTGAAATGCATTTATTTTACAAATCAAAATACGGGTTGGTCTGTCGGCACTAATGGACACATTATAAAAACAACTAACTCAGGAGGAAATTGGTTCGAACAAATTAGTAATATTTCTTACGACTTGAATTCTATAGCTTTTATTAATTCTGGAACTGGGTTTGCTGTGGGTGCTGATTTTGGGGAATATGGTAATTTATTAAAGACAACAAATGGAGGATCGAACTGGAGTGTACAGCAAACAAGCAGATTACTGAATTCCATTTTTTTTTATGATGTAAATAATGGATGGATTGGTGGTGAAAATGGATTTCTACTAAGAACGACTAATGGTGGTATGGATTGGTTAGAAGTCAGTACAGGAATAAACAATAATTTTAAGTCAATTTTTTTTGTTAACCAAAATATAGGATGGCAAACCGGGTCATATATATATAAGACAAATAATGGAGGTTTGAGTTGGGTTGTACAACTTGGATTGCCTGTGTTCTCTTCTATATTCTTTAATGATATTAATACTGGTTGGGCTGTAGGCTTGAGGGGTGCAATATATAAAACGTCAAATGGCGGAACAAATTGGATTAGTTTAAGTCAAGAAGTTTCAAGACAGCCAATAATGAAAATTGAGTTTAAGGATGATAATACTGGTTGGGCAATGGGAGTAAATGGCACAATTCTAAAAACAACAAATTCCGGAAATATATGGATAAGTCAAAGTGCAGGTTCTGGCGCACATATAAATTCATTCTCTTTTTTTGATTTGAATACTGGATGGTTTGTCGGTACTAATGGAGTAGTTCGAAAAACAACCAATTCCGGGCAAAATTGGAATCTTCAGTATTTCGGTTATACATCTACGATGTTTTCAGTTGTTGCCAAGAATGCCAGTGAGATTTGGATATCATCCAACTATTCTGTTTTTAAGTCAACCAATGGAGGTAATGATTGGCAAGAAAATTATTTGGATCTTAATACTAGCTGGAAAAAAATACTGTTTATCGATTCTTCAAGTGCATTTTTAATTGGAGAGAGGGTAAATGGTGGAAATTTTGGAGTAATTTATAAAACTACAAATAATGGTTTGAATTGGATTAATATTGAAGATTCATTAGTTTATGGATTGAATGATGTTTGTTTTATTGATATCAATACAGGTTTTGCAGTTGGTCATACAGGTTCAGTATATAAAACCACTAATAACGGCTTTAACTGGATACAGCAACCAAGCTTATTATTTTATGAACTCAATTCAATACATTTTATTAACACTCAAACTGGCTGGATATGCGGAAATGACGGAACTCTATTTAGAACTACTAATGGAGGAATGAATTGGATGCAGCAATTCAGCGGAAGCTTAAATCATAATAGGTCAGTTTATTTTCTTAATTCGAATACTGGATGGATATCTGGTGAAAATGGCCTCATTCTTAAAACAACTACTGGTGGCAATCCAATAGGTATAAATCCAATTTCAAATACAATGCCTCAATCTTTCTCACTTCATCAAAACTATCCAAACCCTTTCAACCCGGTTACAAATATTAAGTTTGATTTGCCAAAGCAATCAAATGCAAAAATAATCATATACGATCTACTTGGCAGGGAACTTGCTACACTTGTAAATGAACATCTAAAGCCCGGCAGCTATGAAGTTGAATGGGATGGCAGCGGCTATGCCAGTGGAGTTTATTTTTACTCGCTGCTTGCTGAAGATCCTTCGACTTCGCTCAGGGTTACAGAAACTAAGCGAATGGTATTAATAAAATAAAAAAGTGCGGAAATGCCATGAAAAAACTCTATGCTTTATCTTTACCAATAATTCTTTCTTTAAGTATATTATCATCAATTAACTCTGCCTTTTCAAACGAATTGTGGCAGGAAACCTATGGCGGCTCAAGTGTTGAATATGCAACCTGCATCACTAATACATTTGATGGCGGATTTGCTGTTACCGGTTGTACATACTCATACGGGTCTGGAAACTATGATATCTGTTTATTAAAACTTCATCATAATGGTTCTCTTCAATGGGTAAAAACTATCGGTGGTATAAACGAGGATATTTCATATTGCCTGGTTCAATCTGCAGATAGCGGCTATGTTTTAGTTGGTTCTACTAAATCTTACGGACTGGGTTATTATGAAGATATGTTTATTATAAAACTTAATTCAATCGGAGAATTATTATGGGCAAGAACGATAGGAACAAGCGGGTCAGATATAGCATATACTTTAAAACAGACTGAAGATGGAGGATATATTGTAGTTGGATATTCAGTTACTTATTCTTCTCCTGAGTATGGATTAATGATCGTTAAAATTAACGATTCTGGAACATTAGAATGGACAAAAATGGCGGGAAAATTAGGCTCTGGCCTTTTATCTCCTACTGTTATACGGACTGCCGATGGAGGATATGGTATAGCGACCACAATTGATTCTCTTTTTGGAAAAACAGATATATGTTTTATTAAATTAAACAATTTAGGAATGCTGGAATGGTCATGTGCTATTGGCGGGACTTATTGGGAAGAATCATGGTCAGTAATCCAAACCGGCGATAATGGATATGCTATTACGGGTTATTCAAACACATTTGGTGCAGGAGATAATCCTGATCTGTATATTGTAAGACTAAATAATATCGGGCTGCTTGAATGGACACGTACGATTGGAGGAGCAATTAACGATGATTATGCAGTTTCTTTAATGAATACAAACGACGGGGGTTTAATTATCGCCGGAGAATGCTTTTCATTTGGAGCGGGGGCAATAGATATGTATATGGTTAAGCTTGATTCAAAAGGCAGGTTTATATGGAACAAAACAATAGGAGGCTCTGATATGGATTTCATGCGTTCTATTGTTCGTGATAATGATGGCGGATATGTTGCCGTTGGCCAAACATACTCTTTTGGTGAAGATTTTGGTGATATGTATATAGTAAAAATGGATTTACTCGGAAATACATGCGGTTATACAGGGACTCCCGTACCGCACATCGATTCCGGAGGAACTTTTATACAAATTCCGGTTAATATTTATAATATTATACCAGCGGTAATGTCACCCGGGCCTAATATTACCAGCTGGGGCGTAATTTCAAATCTATGCTTCACAGGACTTCATCCGAATTCAAGCTTACTTCCTGATTTTTTCTCCCTACATCAAAACTATCCAAACCCGTTTAACCCCGTTACAAAAATTATGTTTGATTTACCGAAGCAATCAAATGCAAAAATAATTATCTACGATCTCCTCGGCAGGGAACTTGCTACGCTTGTAAATGAACAGCTAAAGCCCGGCAGCTATGAAGTAACATGGGATGGCAGCAGTTATTCCAGTGGTGTTTATTTTTACAGTTTACAAACAGAAAGTTTTACGGAAACAAAACGAATGGTGTTAATAAAATAAGATTCCGTAACATTTTTTTACATTAATTATCCTCTAATTACTATTTCATTTACTGAACTTATTGAGTATTTTTATTCAATAAAATTAATGATAAATGAATAAATCATTACATTCTGCTCTCATTATCTTATCATTCTTTTCTTTTTCGATACAATCTATATTATTCGCTGGTAATATTGAGCTGAAATTCTTTTCAAGTGAAACGGGTTATTTAGTTATTCCTGACCATTTGATCGTGAGCGATGCCTTCAATTCAAAAAACACAATAACAATTCCACATAATTCAAACAACTCATACATTGCACAACTAAGAGCCGGTTCATATTTAATAACTGTTTTTAAATCAGATTATAATTCTTCTCAGACCGGATTTACAATTGATGAAAATGATGTGAAGTATGATATATTTCTCGATCCAGTAAGCAGTAATCAAATGCTGAATCCGCAAAGAATAAAAAACCTGTTAAAACCTGATAAAGCACTGCTCTTAGGCTATGTTGTAGATGACATTACAGGCCAGCCGCTAGTTGATATAGCTTTAACAGATGGTTCATCTAAAACACTGGCTAAGACTGATGTAACCGGATACTTCAAGGTTGAACTGCCTGCCGTATGCGAACAAAGAACTACCCTTGACCTGAATTTTGAAAAAGCTACCTATAGTAAGAAGGAGTACAGTGGTTTTGAAATAACTCCAAATACCGATTTCATCTTTACTGTCAGAATGAATAGCGGCTTGCAGAATATGTCCTCAAAATATGTTCCTGTTTCGGAAAAATGCAGTGACTGCACACCACAAGCAATATTTACAGATATAGCAGTATCCGGATTTGTTATTCCGTTAAATATCAGGGTAGGAAGGAACTGTATAGGTACAAATTGTACATATGCGCAGGTATATTCACTTCAAACTTACTGCAAATATGTTCTTCCCGCGGAAATTTACGCTTGCTGGGGCAGCTTAAGCGGGGGAATGAATTCATTGCAAGCGTGCGCAGTTGCCGTAAGAAGCTACGGGATGTATTATGTTTACAATCCTATTAATCCTGCACTTTATGATATTTGCGATAATACTTATTGCCAGTATATGGGGACTGTACAATCTACAAATACAAACAACGCAGTTGATAATACTTTCGGATACATTCTTTCAAACACTTCGGGGGTAGTACGCTCGGAATATTCAGCAGAAAATAACAACAAGGGCTGCGGCGACGGTTATTCCGGTACTGGCTCTGCATGGCCCTGTATCTATGACCCTGTTTGTACAGGCAGTACGCCCAACGGTCATGGCAGGGGATTATGCCAATGGGGGACAGTCAGGTGGGCAACAGGCAGGCTGGTTACAACTTCGAGTCCCTGCAGCCAGGGCAATATTCATTCATACGGCACAAAAACATGGCAGGAGATATTAAGCCACTATTACAGCGTATCACCGATTAACTGGAGCGTAACACTTGGTACATATGCCGTGATCAATACCGCCGCAGCGGTGCCTGCTTCAGCTAATCCATGCCAGCAGATAACTATTAATAATAATGTAACTTCCAGCAGTGCAGTGAGCCTTATCATCGGGGCATCTATTGCTCCTGCAGGTACAGAAAACTGGATATCTGATCCGGCAGGGGATATTATGAGGGCGTTTACTCAGGGCAACGGCAATTACACAAGGAATTTTACTATTCCCTGCAATGCAGCACCGGGAACTTATGACATGTTAACAGCTTTGTGGTATGATAAGAACAATAATAATGTAATTGATGGCAGTGATTTTGTTGTAAGCTCGAAGTTAACTCCGAATGCTTTAACATTATCACCAATCGGAATAACAATAATCAGCAGTGAAATTCCCCAAAAATTCGAATTGCTGCCGAATTATCCCAACCCGTTCAACCCGGTTACAAAGATAAGATTCCAAATTCCCCTCTTGAGAGGGGTGTCCGAAGGACAGGGTGTGTTTACAAAATTAATGATCTTCGATCTGAGCGGCAGGGAAGTAACTACACTGGTTAATGAACAGCTCAAACCCGGCAGCTACGAAGCTGAGTGGGATGGCACTGGTTTTGCTTCGGGAGTATATGTATACAGGATAAACTCGGGTAATTTTACAAAAATGATGAAAATGGTTTTGATAAAGTGATGGAATCACTTTTGAAATCTGCCAAAGGCAGATTAATAAAATAAACATTAAATTTATAACCACTAACTTTATAATATGAAAAGTCTAATAATGATAATTGCAATATGTATTCTGAATATTGCTGTTGGAGCTCAGTACAATATTAATTCTACATATAATGCCGAGTGTAATCTTTGGTTAGTAACAGACTGGCAATCACAGGCCTCAGAGAGTTTAAATCCTCCATTTAACTGGCAATATGTTACTGCATCAGGCAATTACCAGATGCTTGATGTATTTTTTATTGATTCATTAAATGGCTGGTTAACACATTCCGGAAACGGTGGACACAGGACGACAGACAGCGGAATGAATTGGACGGCTTTTACATTTAATGATACAAACTTTTCTGCAGCTTATAACGGAACATTTTTCCTGAATCTAAGCACAGGATGGTGCGTTGGCGGAGCAACCCAGATAAGAAAAACTACTGATGGAGGCATTACCTGGTTTAAACAGTATGGCGCACCCGTAACGGGAATTGCCAGGTCAGTTTACTTCTTTGACGAAAATTCGGGGGTCATTATTGGCAGTAAAAATTTCCCTTATGTGCCTTTTGTGGAAAAAACAACAAACGGCGGAACAAACTGGACAGAAATTACACCTGCAGGTTCCGGCCAGGAATTAAATGATCAATATTGGTTTAATGCAAATACCGGGTGGGTTGCCGGTTATGATGTTCTTCTGTACACTACAAATGGAGGATCAAATTTTACTAACTTATACTCAAATATTCCACCAACAGGGAACGGGCATTCATCATTACTTGCTGTTTATTTTTTAAATCAGCAAACGGGATGGCTTGGAGCTGCCAATCTTGAAAGAAATAATATTTATAAAACTACAAACGCCGGGGCTAACTGGGTCTTTCAGAATAACCCTGTTTCACAGGCGGGATGGAATCAGATCAACGATATCAGATTTATTTCTCAGGATAGCGGCTGGGCAGTACATGGTACTCCAAGCACAGGGGCTATAATGTTCACAAGCAATGGCGGCATAAACTGGGTAATGGATAATACACAATACAGCTGGTATGACTGTCTTGAAATTTACAGCCATTCTAAGATATGGTGCGGAGGAAGCAGCGGAAGAATTTGGTATGCAAATTTGGGTGAAATTGTTGGAATAGAGCCAATATCAGGTATCTCACCTGATGTATATGAACTTTCCCAAAATTATCCAAATCCGTTTAACCCTGTAACAAAAATTCGTTTTGATATTCCCGCTTCTGTAGGGAACGATCGCGATCGTTCCGTGAAATTATTTATTTACGATCTATCCGGCAGGGAAGTCACCACACTTGTGAACCGGCACCTCTCACCCGGCAGTTATTCAGTCAATTGGGATGGCACAGGTTTTGCTTCAGGTGTGTATTTTTACTCTTTGGTTACCGAAGAGTTTAGCGAAACGAAGAGAATGGTGATGTTAAAGTAGTTCTTTTGCTCACAACTCGTTCACTTTTTCCAGAAGCCATTCCTTCATAAAGACTGCTTTTGAACCTATTTCATTCTTAAAATAATCCCTGTCAATTTTTTTGTTCCCGGTTTTTATTTCAAGCAGCTTTTGATAAAGAGACAAGAAAGCGTTATACCTGTCTTTCCTGCTTTTTTCGATCTTTGTGTCTTTTTCAAGCATATGCCTGTAGGCATCAAGCATTAAGTATGCCTGTTCATGAAAATCAAGCTCATAATAATTAAGTAATGTATAATTCCGGATACGAAACCTTAGTAATGGATGATGAAGATTAATTTTGTCCAGGAGATTCAGTGATGTTTTATAGTTCTTTTTCTCAAAATCTACTATAGCAAAACAAAAGTTGATTATCTCATTGCTGTCTTCATTGTTCAGACTGTTCCTGTAATTCTCAATAAAATCAGAAGCCCACTCAAATTCTTTGACTTTCGCTGCAACTTCTACTTTATTCATGAAGAAAATATCAGATAAAAGCGGCCCGTTAAACCTGACACCGTTTATTATTTCGTCATTGCTGAGAGAGAAAAGCGTATCGTAAAAGCTTAAATTCCCTTCGGCTATTTTTTGCACGCAATAATTATCCATAGATTCATATATATATTCTTTGATCTCACTATCGAGCATGTTTATATATTTATTTTTCAGTTCAAGGAGATTATCGTAGTAAGTATGATCATTCTTATATCTTAGCATGAAGATATTGTAGAAGATCAGGACCGAAGGTTCAATTAAATTATTATTCTTTTCAATTATATCAGCAATATTCATGAATTCAAAATTGAAATTAATGTCATATTCACCCTGGTCGCTAAGAAAAATATAATAACTCCTAAGGATGGCAATCAGGAAACCGTTTATCTGGTATCTCATCAGTTTTTCGGCATCTCGCTTGAGAGAAAGCCTGTCGCTATATGAATAGAATGCATTGATTTCACGCTGAAGCAGATACATTTGATTGAAATAAGCTTCATTTCTTATCGGATAATCGGAAATAGATTTTTCAAGCGCTTTTCCGGTGCTTAAAAAAATATTCCCCAGCTTTCTAAGCCGGAGCTCATACAGAAGCCGCCTGTTTTGGCTGATTTGTTCTTTTCCGAAGTTTTCATATATCAAATACCGCTTCGACATAAAAAACAGCTGCGACATAAGGTATTTCATTTGTGAATCACTGTATTTTCTCTTTGGGTACATATTACTGAACAATATCTGCTTTGTCAACTCATCATCATTAAAATCAGGGTAAAAGGTTTTCAGGGAATCGTATAATTTGATCACTGCTTTATCCTTATAAAAAAACGGTGAGCGGACAAATTTCCCGAAACTCCTGAACTCTTCATTTGTGAAGGTTCTTAAAAGCTGAATTAATTTACTTTTTGTCATAATCCTGCTCTTTTCTTCTAACTTTTACGGGTAGTTTAATCTAATAATATTGAAAATTCAACCTATTCTAGAGTAATATTAAAATACTGGGAGAATATGGCTCTAACTTTCTGCCATCGATTTCTTTGTTATGACTGACATAATAACTTAGCTTTGAGGCAAGTGCACAAATTTGTGCACGAAAAGTAATTGACCACAGGTAGGATTATGAGTTATCTCAAGAAAAAGGTCATCAAAATATCCAAGGGGTACAGACTGAAGCCTTCAACTCACAAGGTCATTCACAAGATACAGGAGCTAATTAGCGGTGACCAGGAAATGGCTGTTGGATATGCATGCAGGAAATATTACCGTGAATTAATATTGAAAAAAAAGCTGATAGCAATTGAACAATCACTGAAAGTTTAATGAAATAATAAATATAAAAGCTATGAAAACCAAAATAATTTTTATCTCAATAATTTGTAACCTGCTGATCTGCAATTTCGAGTTGTTTGCAGGCTGGGAGTTGCTGCAGAACAGTCCGACAACAAACGACCTGCACTCAGTATTTTTTATAGATGATAATACAGGCTGGATTGCAGGAAATAACAGCACAATTTATAAAACGACAAACAGCGGCGAGAGCTGGGTGCAGCAGACAAGCCCTGAATCGAGTAATTTCCAGTGTATTACTTTTAGAAGTGCAAATATCGGCTGGGCATGCGGAACCGGTGGCACTGTTATAAAAACAACTAACGGGGGAGCGAGCTGGTTCTCACAAACATTTACAGGCGTTAAATTTAACTCAATGTTTTTTATTAGCGATTTTGTGGGAGTCGTTGTAGGGAACATCGGCAAAATATGGGGAACTACAAATGGAGGTGATAATTGGGTATTGCAAAATTCAGGGATTACTCAGGATTTGTTTCAAGTAAGATATACGGCTCAAGGTAAATGGTTAGCAGCCGGTAATAGTGCTTATATTCTTAAATCAACAAACTGGAGTGATACATGGGAAATCGTAAATGGTCCTGATCTTGGTAACCAAATTTTTTATACTTTGGGTTATGATGGTGACCTAGGTTTAGTTGCAACTGGAACCCTTACAAAAAATTCCACAGACAGGGGAGAGAATTGGCTGCTTGGTGATTACCCTGTGGAACCTATTTTTTCAATTGTCAATATACAATCGGGAACTTATTTTGGAGTCGGTTTAAATGGTTACATTGTAAAAACAACAAATTCCGGCGCAACATGGTGTGATCCGGAACAAAGCCCAACATCTCAAAATATATATTCCATTTATAAAAGGCAGCTTGTTTGGGCTGTTGGTGCAAACGGTACAGTATTAAAATATATAACAAACTGGGAATCCATTAATAATTCAATTTATAACCAACGAGCAATAGACTTTGTTAACCAAAATACAGGCTGGATAGTTGGTGATGAGGGAAAAATATTTAAGACGACAAACAGCGGGTCAAACTGGAGCATGCAGGTAGCCAACACAACAGGAGATCTATTATCAGTTCATTTTACAGATTTAAATTCAGGATATGCTTGTGGAGTAGATGGAAAGATGCTTAAGACAACAAATGGTGGAACAAACTGGGACACGCTCTTTTCCGTTACCTCTGTTCATTTGCGTTCAATTTTTTTTGCGAATCTAAATACAGGCTATATTGTTGGTGATAATGGTAAAATAATTAAGACTACAAATGGTGGAACAGACTGGGGTTATCAGAATTCAGGAGCTACATATGCATTGAATTCAGTCCATTTCATAAATGCAAATACAGGTTTTACAGTCTGTACCTTAGGCGTAGTGATAAAAACAACAAATGGCGGAATAAACTGGGTAGGACAATCCATAGGGGGTGAATCTGAGTTGTATTCAATTTATTTCGTCGACGCAAATACAGGTTATACTGTTGGTGATAATGGTACAATAATTAAAACTACAAATGGCGGAACAAACTGGATATCCCAGACTTCAGGTACTTTAGATCGCTTAAATTCAGTTCGTTTTATAGATGCAAATCATGGATATGTGAGTTCAGACAATCGTATTTATAAGACAAGTAATGGTGGTATTGATTGGTCCGAAGATGAAATTCCTTTGGGAACAGCAAATTCGTTTTCATCCATCGAATTTGTTGTTGAAAACAATACCGCTAAGGGATTTACGGTTGGAAGCTATAATATTCTCAAAACTTCTTTTGATTTTTACGGCGGCGACCCGCCCGGCAACAGCGGCAACTACCCCGGGTGGGTGCCTGTTAACAGCGAATCAAATGTTACCATATGGGATGTGGATTATGTCAATCCATTTGTAGCATTTGCTGTTGCATGGAAGGACTCTATAGTCGGTCAGATATTTATTTTAAGGACTATAAACGGCGGACAAAGCTGGGTAAAACAATCGGTTGCTGTTAACGATGTATTAATGGGCGTTTCATTTGCCGATGTAAATAATGGTATCGCAGTTGGCGGAATTTCCGGCCCGGGTGTAATAGTCCGTACTACAAACGGCGGTGCAAACTGGGTACAGATATCCGGTGTAACTAATGATCAGCTGCGGGATGTTGATATGCTTGATGCAGCACATGCTTTTGCCTGCGGTGTTTTCGGCAGGATACTATACACTTCCAACGGCGGGCAAAACTGGGTAAGCTATGTAAGCACAACAAGCGGAACTCTTTGGGGAATTGATTTCATTAATCAGACAACTGCAGCAGCAGCCGGCTCAACGGGAATCATAAGAACCACAAATACAGGCGTCAGCTGGTTTGACCAGACACCTCCCGGTAATCATTATTTTCAGGATGTTGATTTTATTGATGTAAATACCGGTATAGCAATATGCATTGAAGGCCATGTCTTCCGGACAACCAATGCCGGAAATAACTGGGTTCAAACAGATTCTATTGGCAGCTATATAAATGGTATCAGTTACATTGATGCCAATAATGTATTTCTTGCAGGGGAGAATGGACAAATTTACCGCTCAACAAACGGCGGTTTGAACTGGACACAGCAAGTCAGTAATACAACAGAAGCATTTTTTGGTGTAAGTTTTACAAATGCAAATAACGGTATCATAGTGGGGCAAAACGGTACAGTATTGCGTACTTCAAATGCCGGGGTAATTTCAGGGACCAATACGTCTTACAGCAGGAATAATCTGGGGCTGCCAATTAACGATTTCCAGAATACCAATGACAGCGTAAATGTTAATATAACGGATAACTCAACGATACCCATTGTTACGCGCTTGTATCTGAAGATAGATACAGTTCTGCATACAAATGACGGTGACCTTGAAATTTACCTTGAGCACAACGGCATTACTGATACACTTGCTTACCAGAACGGCGGAAGCGGTGACAATTTCCTTGGAACATTTTTAAATGATGCTACCAACTTTCCGCTTGTAAGCGGCTCGTCTCCTTATAGAGGCTCATTTAAACCGCATAGGCCGCTTTCCAAATTCAATGGCTTAAATCCAAACGGATACTGGAAATTAAGGATATATGACAGGGCATCCGGAAACACGGGAACACTTCAGGCATGGTCATTAACAATTACATATGCTCAGGTTATTGGTATAACAGGGAACCAGAGTATTCCGACTGAGTTTAAGCTGTTTCAGAATTACCCAAATCCGTTTAACCCCGTAACAAAGATAAAATTCTCAATACCACGCGGGAACAGAAATGACTTACAGGTAAAACTGAGGATATATGACATACTGGGCAGAGAAGTTACAACTTTGATAAATCAGCAGATGAAGCCCGGCAGTTATGTTGTAGACTGGAACGCCGGCAATTTTGCAAGCGGTGTGTATTTTTACAGGATAGAAGCAGGTGATTTTGTTGAGTCAAAGAAAATGGTATTGGTAAAATAATTTATTAAAATTAATCATAAGAAAGGAAAATCATATGATCACTTCAAAATCTTATAAATCTTCACTTCTTTTATTTTTATTAATTGGAGGTATTTTGTTTTTTCTTTCTGCAAATACATATTCGCAAAAGAAATATGATGTCAAGCTAATGATAAATGAAAAAATTCTGTTTAATACCTGCGTCCTGGATGGGACTAAATTGTTTGTTTCGCTGGAAGAGCTGGCTTTAAAGATAGACGGTTCTGTAACAATTGAAGGAACTTATAAGATAGGACCGTATTTCGGGTTTAAAGGCTCAAAGGTTTCCTTGATCAAAACGGGCTCAGGAAATTACGCAGAGCTTAATGTGAACAAGAAAGGAGTTCTTTCATCAGAAGTGAAAATAATAATTCTTGATGGAAAGCAGCATGCATTCATACCATTTGAAGAATTTGTAACAATCGTTAACGGCACATGGAAATACGATGAAGACACAGGCATTTACGGTGTAACAGTAGGCGGCTGCGGGGCTTGTTTTATTGAAATACTCTCCTGATTCCGGGCATTACTTAGTTGCATTCATACGATGACTTAAAGTCATCGTATGAATTGACAAACCTAAGCCCCAACCTGAGCCTTATAATCAGCAGTTGAAAGCAAAGTATCAAGCTCAGCTGGATTTGAGATTTCCATCTTAATTATCCATCCTGCTCCGTATGGATCCTGGTTAACAACAGCCGGATTATCATTAATTGCTGAATTGAATTCAACAATCTTGCCCGATACAGGTGCAAAGCAATCGGAAACCGTTTTAACAGCCTCAATTGTGCCGAATGTGTCTCCAATAGCTACATCATTGCCTACTGTGGTTACATCGATATAGATGATATCACCAAGCTCGCCCTGTGCGTAATCGGTAACTCCGACTGCAGCTTTATTGCCTTCAACTTTGATCCACTCATGATCCTTTGTGTACTTTAATCCTTCCGGAATGTTCATATTAATTTTAGTTTAGTTATAAGTTAATTGTAAATATTTATCACTTCTTAATTGATTCTTTTTACAACAACAATAGTTTTATCATCTGAATACTTTGCCCTCGCAGAAAATTTCTGCACTGATTCAATTATTTGCTCCGCAATTTCCTTTGCCGAAAAATTCTTTGTATCGAGAATTACTTCTTTTAGCTTATCTTCGCCATAAAATTCGAACTTATTATTTGTAGCTTCCACAATACCATCAGTATACAAAACCAGCACATCGTTTTTTTCCATGTAAAACGAATCGGTGGTATATTCCTGCTCCGGTGCCGGCCCTACAACGGGTCCCGTTGCCTCAAGTGTCTGAATATTATTTGTTTCATAGCTTAAATGGATCGGCGGATTATGACCGGCATTTACAAATAGGCAAAGCCCTTTAGTATCTTTGTAAACTTCCATGTAAAAGAGCGTGATAAATCTCTCATACGGAAACACGCGGTGCACCAGATTGTTTATTTTCCTCATTACAGTTGTCATTTTCAGTTCATTTTCCATACCCATCTTCAGTGCACCGGATACATATAACGCCTGTGCAGCTGCGGAAAATCCCTTTGATGCCGCATCGCCGATAGCAATACCAAGCCTGTCTTTTTCCGATTCAAACTTTGTATAATCAAAGAAATCACCGCCAACAATTCTATCCGGAATAGAAATTCCGAAAATTTCATAATTTCCGAAACTGTATTCATGTTCCGGCAAAATGCTTCTCTGGATCTCGCGGGCTTTGACAAGGTCCTTCTCTATTGCGCGTGCCTTGGTTTCAATACCGCGGGTCCTTAACATTGAGCTGACCGATGTGCTGATAATATTCATAGTGTTCAGCAGGTTTATATTCAGGTCGTTGGAATTGAATGCGAGGATATACTGGTAAAGATACTGATCATTGCCATGAGAATCTTTAACTTTATATCTTTCACCAATCCCGGTTGCTGAAAAAACATGGATTCCTGCCTGTTCAAGATATTTATCTGTTTCTTTTGCGAGCACCGAGCGGTTTTTGCCTACTTCGAAATAAATCGGGTAAACCTCCAGTTTTAAAGTATAGCCTCTTCGTATTTTTTCGATCTCACCGTGCTGTTCAGCCATAATATAAGCTGTCTTGTTATCGTTAAGCTCCCATATCCTGCCGCCGGTAATTTCGATATTCTCATGGCTGATAACTTCCTTTAGGACATAGCTAAGCAGCTGAATATCATTTTCAAAAGACTGGAATTTCTTTAAGGCATTTTCAAGAGTTTTATATAGTTTACGCTGTTCCAATATATCAGGTATCTTTTATAAGTCTTTTTTCTTTGTAAAGCTGGCCGGCTTCTGCGCCGATCACAAACGTTAATGATGAATAATAAAGCCAGAAAATTACTGCGACAATTGCTGCATATGCACCGTAAACTTTCTGGTAATTCGCAAAAGAGATAACATATATCAAAAACAGGAATTTGATAGATTCAGAAAGAATTGCCGCTGTAACGCTGGATATTACTGCAACACTCTGGTTTACATATCCATGCGGTACAAGTTTAAATATTAAATAGAACATTATAAATGTAAATATGAGTCCAATTCCGTGGGTCAGCAGTGTAGTAGTGAACCCAAAGCTTACAAGCAGGTTTCCAAGGAGGGTTTCATCTATTGCATAGACTATCGAAAGTATAAAAGTTGATGAAAATGACAGCATAAATACAATCAATATCAAAATTACCATCCCGATATCCTGCAGTTTTGTCCACAGGTAAAAGGTATCGCTTTTAGTTTTGTAAATCCTGTTCAAAACTTCCCTTATTGTGCTGAAGAGCCCGCTGGAGGTCCACATTACCCCAATGGATCCAATTATCGCTGTAAGTACAGAGTTTTTTGAAAGTTCATCAATTGCGCCAAGCACAATGCCTGATATCTTCTGCTGCAATTCCGGGGTAATGCCTACAATTTTACCCAGAGATTCATTCAGGAAACCCTGCGCATTTGAGCGGTCAAGATAAATACCAATGATAGAAAAAAATATCAGGGTAATTGGTATAATACAGATTATTACATTAAATGCAATACTAGCAGACATTATCCATATATGGTCTTCATCAAATTTGTTGTAGTAGCCTATTGCGTAATATTTCAGGAAGGCGATTATTTTTTTGAAATCGATCCGGGACCTTTTATTTGCGGGCGGGGGATTGCTCAAACCAGTTTGCCGCATTTAGATTCCACGTATTTGACGAAATCATTGCTGTAAATCACATCACATACCTGCTGAATATATTCATTCAAATAAACATCATTGGTTATGTGTTTTACGGAGTGCCTTATCCGTGAATATGCCGCACCTGTGCCTGTACCGCATTTTAGAGGTTTAAGGAAATCTATGCCCTGGCAAGAGCAAAGTATTTCTATTGCAAGAACTTTTTCCGTATTATTGAGTACTTCAAAACATTTTCGGGCTGCAACCGAGCCAAGGGAATTATGATCCTCCTGGTTGGCACTCGTTGGGATGGAATCAACCGAAGCAGGGTGGCAGAGAACTTTATTTTCCGATACTAACGAGGCAGCGGTATATTGCGCTATCATTAAACCGGAATTCAACCCAGCATTTGCAGGTGGAGTTAAAAACCTGGGGAGACCGCTCAGGCTTCCGTCAACAAGGCGCGCAGTTCTTCGTTCACTGATATTCCCGAGTTCACTGAGTGCAATCTTCAGAAAATCCATAACAAATGCAATTGGCTCTCCATGAAAATTACCGCCTTCAATATG
>JANWKI010000105.1 GCA_025451455.1 Ignavibacteria bacterium | reverse complement strand
GCCGTATGCATAACCCAGTGTAGCACTGCTCATAACTATAGCATCAATAAATCCGCCGGTTTGTGTAAATACCTGTGTCCAGTTAGTTCCGCCATTGGTAGTTCTGTAAATAAATGTTGCTCCGGGTGATGTTGTTAATAATGCATTGTTTGCATCAAGAGCCCAAATGTTATATACGTCGCCGGTAATAACTCCGGGGTTCGGATTGGCATTTGTCCATGTAGTTCCGCCATCAGTGGTTTTTCTTACGGTAGCTGCTGCACCGGCTGCCCAGCAAATGCTGGAAGTTGGTGCCCATACTGCCTGAAGAAGATTTGTAACACCTGAGGTTTGGGTTCCCCATGTAAAGTTGCAGGTGACAGGGGGTGCTATTGTTACGCCGCAGTTTAATGTTGATGTAGAAACGCTGCTGTAAACGAACGGACATGTGCCTACACTCCAGTTTCTTCTGTTGCCTGTCAATGTTGTGGTACACATGGGAAAACCCGTAGCCGGGGTACCAAGACAATGACCCATTTCAACTATCAGAGCTTGTGCAGGGTTATATGGAAATGGGGTATCTAATGTAATTTCAACCCACGTTCCGCCTGTTGCATTAATTAAATAGCTGGGCCTTGAAAATACAGTGGTCATCGGTGAATAATAAGAGCCTGTAGGTAAAACTGTAATCGCAGCCTGGCCAAGTTTAATTTCAAATGTAGTATAGGTTACATTATTAATAGGATATGTATCACCTACTCTGAACCAGAATTTTGTAATATTGCCTGCCGGTGCAGGTGTTGGCTGACTAAGATCACCAGCCAGTAACAGCCATTGTGCGTTCTTTCCTGCGGCAATGCCAAGGGGGAATGAATTGTTTGTCCCGTTAGTATTATAATTATAATACTGCGGGAGCTGTGCCATCAGGTCGGATGCAAGCACAAAGAGAAGTATCAAAACAGGGAATGCTTTTTTAAAAAAAAGAGGACAGATTGTTTTCATAGTTATAAGTTTTTTTAAGTTTTGAGATGTTATCTCGTAATTTGGAATTTCAATACAGAATTTCCCTGAAAATCCTATTATGACGAAATTGTCTGTTCGGCATTAATTCTAAAGAGTCTTTGATAAATAAGTTAGTACTCTGTTTTTGCTTTTGAGGAAATGAAGATTATTCAGTTAATAATAAAAAAAACACAAACTATTGAAAGCTGCTTTTGTATAGAATGGATAGAAGAAATTTTTAAATACCTGAAATATTAAAGAACTCTAAAAAGCGTTAGCCCGCTTAAACAGTGAAATAAAACGAGTTGTTGATTTGTTACAAAATTGCATTTGGAATATTAATATTCAAGTGTTTTTGAAGGCATACCCAAAAATACCCAATTTAGTTATCGTGACAGTATGATTCATAGCACATAAATTTTTTAAGTTAAGATTACTTTAATTATGAATGAATTTCCTGCAAAACTACATTGTAACTTGTTTTAAACTTGCCCTGAATCACCGGATTTCATCCCCTTAATGGTGTATAAAAAGATAATTGTTATTTGGCAAAATGACCTGTGTATAAAAAAGTATGCCCTGAAAGTCAGTAAAACGAAAAAAACTGATAGTAACCGGTATTAATTGGGAATTACATGCTTATTAAGATCTCGTCAAATTCAATTCATCAATGGTGATCATATGAATACTTATAGAGTTTTTCCTTTTCGTTATTGATATTGTATCGGATGATCTCTTCTATGCTTCCATCATCATAATATTTATATGTCATTTTACTTTCTTTTTCATTTTCTCCCCTGAATTTAATCTCTTCCGTCAGCCTGTTCTCATTATTATATACGTAAATGTATTTACCGATTATCTCTCCGGCAGAGTTCGTCCAGGTCTTCTCTTCAATGTTATTCTGATTATACCTGAATGATATCTTTCCGGAACTTCTTCCATCAGGCTCCAGTCCGATCGATTCGGATAACCTGCCTTCATCATTATAAATGTATGCCTCTGAGCTTCGTATCTTTCCGTTTTCATTATACTTTGTATAACCGGTTCTTCTGTTCATTGCATCGTACCTGAAAGACTCTTTTTCGATCATATCGCCGGAAGTATTATAGACTTCTTTTGCTGTAAGGTTGCCGCCCGAATCATATTTATACTGTACATTGGATATGAACTTACTGAGGTATGTATGTTCTTTCCTGTTTGGGCCCTGATAGCTCAATAGCTCTTTTTGTGATTCCATCGAAAGCTGTGACCATGAATACCTGAGTGAAGAAGGGTCTGACTCATCGCCAATAACAACATACTGATTGTTTTCATCAGGATCAATTATATTCACTATTATTGTATAGGTTTCCAGGGGAGGGTCTATTTCCAGGTCAAGCTGCAGTTTCCTGAAAAGATCATTCTCTTTCATGTTTGCGAGTATCGAAAAATAAACTCCGGCTCTTACTGAATTATAATAGGCTTCATGGATTTGTTTTTTCAGCATGCCTTTCCGGTTGTATTTGTAGCTTATAGTCTCGATCCTGCTGTCTTTTGAATTATAACGGCTTGTAAGAGATATTTTGTTATTTTTCCCGTACTGGTAATATTCCTTAACTGTCAGGTCAGTAAATACATGATACTTGTTGTACTGGGTAATTCTGCCGAGATCATCATACACAAACATAAAGGACTTATAGCCGCTATCTGCCAATACACCATCGTTTCCTTTTGTATAATGATATTCAATAATACTTTTTGATCTGATCCGGTTTGTCCTGATCAATTCTTTTTCGCTGTTTTTTTGATTAATATCACCTGTAGTTTGTGCAGCGGTAATTGATGATAAAAGCATCAGGAAGATAACAAAAATTCGTAATTTCATATGAATGACTGCTATGAAAGTAATATTAATAATAATAGAAATGAAATTTGAGGAAATAGTATATAAATGCAAGAGAAAGATATCCCCATGTATTAGTAGATACCCTTAATTGGATTTACTATTAACTGAACGGTTTAGATGGTCAATCAATGCAATAAAAAAGCCTGTTCATTTTCAGAAACAGGCTTCTTTAATGAAGTAAACCCGGTAATGTGAATACTAATAGAATTTCCAGGTGGCTCCGCCCGGATCAATAGTGTTAAATTGATAAGTCACAGAAGGTCCCGAGATCTTTGTGCAGTGTTTTATTAACTTTGTCCAGCCGGTCACTGCAGTGGCATTAAAATTCAATGTGTCTGTGCTGCAGATCTTCTGTCCGGTTACAGCAGTTGTTTTATTTGTATTAACGTAAACAATACTGAATGTTCCGGTATCTATAGTAGTGTAATTATTATTTCTTATCTCTCCAACAGTATTTGAACCATCCGTTACAAAAAAGCTCAGGATGATATTTCCTTTAACATCAGCGGGGTTGAAATTAATAGTTCCGCCGGTGCAGCCTGCTGAAAAGATCGATTCAGCAACAAGGAGTGATGAATCAGGAAGCGTTACCGGAACACATATGTTAAAATTTCCCTGCGAATCTATGGGAGAGCTTGCAATTGCATATCCGGAGAAAGATGGGCTTTGAATAAATGCCTGCAGGGTTTTATTACCCAGTGCCCAGTTGCTTATTGTGCCCGAAATGCAATATGTCGGAACTTCAGGTGCAATACCGGAATCATCGCAGCTAAAATAAAAAATTGTACAAAATGAAATCAGCAAAAAAACGGGAATCTCTCTTGAAATTATTTTTTTCATAATGATCTGTTAATTGATTGGCGAACTTAACTTTAGTGAAAAATTCTTCAGTTTAAGTTCAAAGAGAAATCTAAACTGATTGGGTTCAGAATGTTCAGCATATCAGACTGTATCTCTTTTGATATAATGGTCAGCTTCTTATTACAAATATATAGTACAATCATTGAATAATAAAGCGGATAATTTGAATCAAACCTTTAGAAACAGGATATTTAAGTAAAGATAGGTGTTAAAATAAGTAAATTGTTGCGAATTTTTCCCGATGGTACAAAAAATCCCGCCTTTAAAGCCGATCGAAGTTTTAGAAGTTGTAAGCGGGCTGGTCGGATTGTTCCTGCATGAATTAAAATTCATGCAGATGCCCTGAAGAATAATTCCTATTGGAATTTAATAATTCAGCGGCCCGGAGTCCTTAATTTATTTAAAGGATCGTTTTAGTGGCGGCTTTAAAGGCAGTTAAAAATGAATTCTACTTATAATTATAAGTTTATTTATCTTTGGCAGAGCCGGCAAATTTCAGCCCCGATGCAATTACTATCAGCCCGGATATTCCTCTTACCCATGCCTTGGCATCATCGGGCAAAAAATCGATAATTGTCGGAGCCTGGTTTATTGCCAGAGCGATTAACATTATCCCTCCCCAGAGGCTTGTCCGCCAGTTTTCGCCTAATATATTTTCTGTGAATTTTATCATATCTTTCTGATCTCCTTTTATTAATTAATTATTTATTAAATGAATATTACTTTTTATTCACAAACCTGTCCGCTTCAAAGAGCTCAATTAATTTGGCATCCCTGTATTCGGCATAGCCGTTCTTAAAGCTTCTTTCCAGGGCATGATCTGTTGCCTGAAGCTTGTATTCAAGCAGTTTTATCCTCTTCAGAATTTTCCTCACGTTTGAAAGCAAAAGGCTGGCAATTGCTATCAGTATCCATTTTGCTGCCTCGGAAAGTATTTGATATTCGATTGTTCCCATGAAATATTTTTTTTTAATTTTTTTATCGTACCAGCAAGTAGGTCATTTGCGGCTTTGTTACTGCTGCATTTACCAGAGATGTGTTCAGGTCTGCACGTATCTGCAGAATATACCTTGTGCCTGCAGTCGGGTTGAACAGGAAAAATGTTTTGCTCACCGGGTTTGTCCTTCAAACATTCGGTGATAAGCAGTCTTTTGGCAAACCGTTCGGTCTTAAATGATCTTCTTCCGGCAGCAACTATCAGGTTTCTGAATTTGTGCTGATTAAAATCCCTCAAAAGCCTGCTCTGTTCAGTGTGTTTGAGCGCTTTTGGATTTATCCTGAACCATCTGCCTGTCTTTAGTATTTCTTTTTCTTCTGTGTTTATCATGCGATTGATCACATACTTTCCTGCATTTCTTTTACTGCCAGTTTCTTCAGCTTTGTTATTTCGCTGCCTGAAAGCTCGTTAACTATACCGGGATTTTTGCTCCATTTTTCACTTCGGCGGTTATTCAGCCATGCCATGGCACTTGCGGCATCCGGCGGCACGAATTTCTTTACTTTTTTCATTTCTTTGATCTTGAAGGGGTCTGCTGAGTTAACTGCTTCATCCCCGGAAGGAACGTATACAAAATACTCTTCTAAAGTATCGTAGCCGGTTGCCCTTTTCAGCAGCGATTCTTCTACATCAAGATCAGCCTGAAGTTTTGCATTCTTTATTTTTCTTGAAAGTTCTGAGCTTTTCTTTAAGAAATCCTTCAGTAAAGCAGGTGTTATTCCCAGGAAGTCAGCAATATCTTCTTCTGAATATCCATGCCTTGCAAGTTTTTCAATTAATCCAAAGTTCTCTTTGACTGCCTTATATTTGTTTGTTTTTCTTTCCATGATACGGGATATTTGAGCTGCTTTTAATAAAGATGTGCGGCTTTTGAAACTTGCATTATATTAATATTAAATTCATTATATTTGAGTAAGAATAAGAACAACGTTACAAATATATATGATAATTGCATATATGTCAAGGGCAATATATGACATTAGCATATATTTTTTCATAAATGATTGATTTAACATAACAAAAAATGGCAAAAAAAAGTAAAAAAGATAGGGCATTAACCAGAAGGATCAACGAAAAACTTTTCCCTATGCTAATGGCAAGGGGTGTGAATTCAATTTACGCGCTTTCAATCGGAATAGATGAAAACGCAGGTTCCATCAGCAAGATCAAGAGGGGGCTGAGTGACTGGACAATTGATCAGCTCGATAAGATCAGGGATATATACGGTATTTCCATCGATACTATGTTTGGCGTTGAGGCAAGGCAGAAGAAGGAAGGTGATACGAAGTTAGTTAAGTTCAGGAAAGTACCTCTCCTTGGTTATGCAGAATGCGGTTCTTCAACTGCTGCCTGGCCGGATAACGCTTCGAAGGTTATTGAAATGTCAGATGTTTCGGTTCTGGTTAATCCGTTTATTCTTATTGCAAAAGGGGATTCCATGAGGCCTTACATCAATCCTGGGGATAAGCTGTTATGTTCTGAACATCAGCAGAAAATTAAGGATAATACTGCAGTAGT
The DNA here is from genome assembly GCA_025451455.1 of Ignavibacteria bacterium. Lineage (GTDB taxonomy): Bacteria > Bacteroidota > Ignavibacteria > Tepidaquicellales > OLB5 > OLB5. The sequence goes on along the minus strand of JANWKI010000105.1, from coordinate 5,376 downwards.
TGCGGTATTCAAATCAATGCCGGATACTTTTGAAGCAAATGCCAAACTCATCTCGTGGGATAGAAAGAACAAGCTGATAACATTATACAGTATAAATACCAAATACCCCCCGACAAACCACCATGAGAATGAATTTGTGAAAATATATAAGGTTAACCGCATTATAAGAGAGGTCAAGTGATTACATCTCCGAATTCGATGAACCTGTTGAATATTCATTGCGGTGCCGGTATTAAATCTTATGTATTATTTATGTTATTTTTTATCCTGGTACTATCGGCTTCCCGCAATACAACATATTCTCAGAAAGTATTTGGTTTTGATATGACCGATCCGGGCAATACAGAGGGTTTTGCTTATAACAATTCACTCGATGAAAACGGCGCAGAATATTACGTTAAGTATGATGCCGGGATGTTTGATCAGGTATTTTTAATTAAAGACCAGGGGTTTATCTGCAAAATTGGTTTTCCAACCTCAAACCGCCTGCGTGAGGTTTATGCTGAGCTTGAGAGAGTATTTGGTGCTCCGGAATTGATACTTGATGAAATTCCGGAAGACGTTCCGGTTGATGATATCGATAGAATTATGTTCGCGGTTTCAGAAGGAAGAGCGAGTATTATCAGGTATTGGTATGAGGAAAGGTATTTTGTCAAGCTTCAGCATACCCATGAAAATTTGAAGGTTTTCATCTCTTTCCTCAAGTCATAGATTTTCTTGATTCAATTATTTTTTGTTGTTTTTTAGTTTATTTTAACTAAAATCGTTAGGGAAAGTGGCTTTTTTCCCGAAATTGGCTAAATTTACTCCATCTTTTTATCAACATTTTTAACTATATTTACGTATTGAAATTTACTGAAAAATGAAGACCCAGGTAGAATATCCTATATGTGAAGAATGCCGCTCCAGATTAGGCAATGTTTTCTGCACTCTTACAGCTGTTCAAACTTCGGAACTGGAATCAGAAAAAAACTGCAGCATTTATAAAAAAGGGCAGATAATTTTTAATGAAGGCAACAAACCTTCAGGTGTTTTTTGCGTAAACAAAGGCAAGATAAAGATCTACCAAACCGGTGAAGAAGGCAAGGAACAGATCCTTCGCCTTGCAAAAGAAGGTGATGTTCTGGGCTACAGGTCCTTAATAAGCGGTGAACCTTATTCAGGCACTGCTGCTGTAATGGAAGATGCGACGGTTTGCTTTATCCCAAAGAGAACCTTTTTTGAATTCCTGCACAGCAACGCAGATCTGTCATCACAGATGATGCAGCTTCTTTCACATGATCTCAAAGAAGCGGAAGCAAGGCTGACTGCACTTGCACAAAAGCCCGTTCGTGAAAGAATGGCAGAAGCATTATTAATGCTGTATGAATTCTATGGAACGGATTCAGACGGAAACATTAATGCCGTAATTTCACGTGAAGATATTGCAAACATAGTTGGAACTGCAACCGAGACAACGATCAGAATTTTATCTGATTTCAAAAGCGAAAAAATCATTGAATTGATCGGCAAAAGAATAAAAGTCAGTAACCATCCCGGACTTCTAAAGACAGCCCACGTATACGATTAACAATAAGTTCATTTTAGTTTTTTACGTATTGATTTGCATCATTGCTTCCTGTTTTCAACTCTGCCTTAACAATTTAGCTTTATCCGCAATATCTGTTTAAACCCAACCTGCTTTTTGCAATAGAATTTAATCCGTTATTCTACGATCCGCTAAATTATTTTCCCCCAAAGTCTTTCTAATAATTCGTTCAATTCGTTGTTTTTAACTAAAGTTTTATACAATTTCCAACAACACTACAATAATCATATTTTTGTATGACTGAAATCATTGTTAATGGGATTGTTAAAATGCTACTTTTGTATTGAATTTGGAAGAATATAAACAACGAAATTGAATACAGGACTGGAAGAAATAATCAAGAATCACAAAGACCTATTGCACTTTGTATTCCATAAAGATGATGCAATGTTCTCTGAAAATGACCCGCCGGCAGGCATTTACTGCATTGAAGCTGGCAGCGTTAAGATCCTCAAAGAAGAGTCTCCGGGAGAACACAGGATCATGCATCTTGCAACCGAAGGGGAGATCCTGGGGCTGCACTCTGTGGTCAATAATCATGCTTATACTAATTCCGCTGTTGCCATTACGGAAACCAGGGCATCTTTTATCAGTACCGGTGATTTTATGACACTGGTTAATTCCAGTAATACATACAAGCTGCTTGTAATGAAAAGCCTTTGCTCCAGGATTGACTCGATGGAAGACCATATTGTGAGAATAAGCGAAAAAATGTCTGATGAAAGATTTGCAGATACTCTGCTGATGCTTGTAGATAAATACGGAATTAATAAATCAAAAGAGCTGAATGTCAGGCTGACTATCGATGAGCTGGCCAGTTACACATGCACTTCAAAGAGCTACATGAAAAAGATCGTGACCGAGTTTTCCCACAGGGGACTTATTACATTTACCGGCGGTTCGATCAAAATCCTGAATCTTCCGAATATCAGAAGCACAGCTGATATGAGCACAGATTCAACTGCCAATTAAAGAAACCCTCAGGACCCTGCTTTTTTGATAAAAGATTACGGATATTTTGTGATTTTAGTCATAGGCATTTCATGCATTCTTTCATATTTTTGTATAGAACTATGAAAGTTTTTTATATGTTTATTACTTTGAAATGTTTGGGTATCAAATCATTAATTGGTTTTCAGCAGTTCTTATTTTTCAATATTAATTAAGAATAAATCATGACTGACAAAAGAAAATTCACAACCGAAGAGGCCAAATGGATTGGCGAACAAATAGGCATTGACTGGAATGTATATGACCTGGAGCAGTTCAAAATGGGCCTGGAAGTAGAACTGGAACATGGAATAGTGAACCCTGTTACCAATGTTACAAATGATGACCTCACAATGACCGCTAAAATAGCACTTGCCCACCTGTGTGAGATCCCCGATTATTATACCAGGCTGAAAAAAATGGAAGCCGAAGCAGAATCTGAGATGAAAGCCCGATTACCAGCTGACAAATGACAATCTGAAATTTAGGAATTAATTCTCTAACCCAATGAAAACAATTCTTGTACCAACTGATTTCTCAATTTCATCTATTCATGGACTTGAGTATGCAGCTAATATCGCACGAAAGGACAGATCAAAGCTGTGCATATTTAATGTTGCTCAAACCGGAAATTATTATTATGCAGGCGATCCTGCAGGTATTGGCCCTCCGGTATCAATTATGATGGAGGGCATTAACGAGAGCCTGAAGAAGGCTGCTTTCTTGAAACTGGAAGCATTAAGAAAAAGGCAGTTCCTTAAGGGCCTGAATGTTGATATCGATTGCGATACTTCACCGAATGTACATAATACTATTCTAAAATTTGCTGATAGTATTAAGGCTGATCTTATTGTAATGGGCAGTAAAGGTTCCGGCAATATTAAGAGCATACTGCTTGGCAGCACTGCTGAAAGAGTTGTACGGTTTTCCTCCCGCCCTGTAATTGTTATCCCGGCAAAGACAAAAAAACCCAACCCCGAAGTAATTGTTTTTGCCTCTGATTTCATGGCAGAGGCTTACGGAATTTTCCCCGTTGTTGTTGGTTTTGCAAGTTTATTCAAGGCTCAGATCAGGCTTCTAAAGGTCAACACCATGGATCAGTTCAGCCGAACAGGTGATGATAAGGACAGGATAAGGAAATTCAACAGGAAATTCGGAGGCAAATTTGAGATCACCATATATAACGACTACATGAAGGAAGAAGGTATATTGAATTTCGCGGGTGAATCCAAAGCCGATCTGATCGCAATAGGTACCCACGGAAAAAAGGGATTGAAAAGATTTTTCTCTGAAGACGTTTCTGAAGGTATTGTGAGACTTTCGTCAATCCCGATCATGATTGTTAACCTGAAAAAATTCAAAAGCAAATCTGATATTCTTTCAAAATAACAGGCAGTTTTTTTGCTTTTTTCCCAAATCCCCGCCAGGAAGTTTACCGAGGGTTTTTGTACCTATGATATTTATCATATTCAATATTGAGACATATCATAGGAATGGGGGCTGTTTAAATGCTATTTTTGAATAGTAAGTATTAAAAGGAGCCGTAAAATGAGCCTTTCAGGCACAGATAATGTCAGCAAATCAATAAAATTCCAAATTCGGTTTTGCTGAAATTAATTACGGCCTCTTTTACTGATTTATTTGAGTGAAAGTCCAAATGAGAATATCAATGTTTATAACGGATGATTGTATAAACTGCAGCGCTTGTGAAGCTGAATGCCCGAAAAATGCAGTTTATCCTAAAATGAAACTGCAGGATGAGTCCGGTTTGAACCGGCTGTTCATAAACAATTTATATCTCCAGAATGGTTTCATATCCGAAAAGCATTATTTTATTAACCCTCATGTTTGTAATGGCTGTGAAGGAGTTTACCTGGAACCAAGGTGCAACGCCGTATGCCCTGTTTCCTGCTGCATCAGCGATGAAGAGTTTTCCGGCAGCGGAGAGCACAGTATAAAAATTAAAACTGATCTGGTTTCAATAACCAAGATCAGCTTGAACTAATATGGAAAACACAGAATTAGCAAATCCGGAGATACTAGAAACATCAGATCTGAAGATGATTTTTAGCGGAAAATATGACAGCCTTATTGAAAAGACTTACCGAATTGACGATATGTACTGGGATATTGAAAAAGAAGGGATGAACAGTTATTTATTGAAAAATGTTGAGGAATTGATTTCTGAACTGCATAAAGAATTGTCAGTTTTGTTTAAAAGTGAGGAAGAAACAATCTTTTTTGAAATGGACCGGATAATCCCGGGTGAGTTTTCAGTTGCTGCCTTAAGAAAAGAAAATGCTAATATCCTGGCAATGTTTGAAACCCTTAAGAAAACTATTGGCTGCAAAAGTGACGTCAGGAAGGATAAAGAACTGCTTCAGGCAGAAATGATCGCAGCTGCAGATCTTATCCAGAGGAATGTTTACAAAAAGGAAAATAATTTTTTGAATGAACTTAGCATTCTTTTGCCTGAAGATAAAATGGCATTACTGGTTCAGAAAATGAAATCAACAATGTGATACAAAAAAATAATAGATTCTGATTTTGTGATATAACATTATCGGAAAATAAATTCCTGTAAAGGAGTTATGAATAATGAGCGCTGTACTAACCATAAATTCTATTCCCTCCAGTTTTACCGATGAACTTAAACTGCCGTATAAAAAGAATCTCCGAAAGGGACTGATATATGCTATTATTGCCCATGTGCTTGTACTAATTACATATGGCGCAGCAAATTATTACAGCAATTACCTGAAAGAACAGGAGACAAAGAATATTCAGCAGAGAATAAT
>JANWKI010000104.1 GCA_025451455.1 Ignavibacteria bacterium | reverse complement strand
CCTACGATAACAGCCTTAAGCTTGGCTCGATAAGGCTTACACAGAGATTCTTTAAAGACGGACAGACCGAGGCTAAGCAGGTGAAGGCATGCCGCCAGTACATTCGGGGTTTTATGCAGCACGTGATTCGTGAAAGCAGGAAACATTCATTTGATATTGCCGTAGGTTCATCGGGCACTATATTGAATATCGCAAGCATAATTAACTTTAAGCGCGGCGGGAATGCAGACATAAAGCTGAATAATTTTACATTCACAAAGGATGAGCTTGGCGGAGTTGTAGATGATATCCTCGAAGCAAAAACACTTAAGCAGCGTTATAAAATACCCGGGCTTGATGAAGACAGGGCTGATATTATCACCGCAGGCGCTTTGATAGTTGAGCAGATATTCAAAGAGCTTAAGATAAAAGAAATGACAGTATCTGAATATTCACTGAGAGAAGGAATTATTTTTGATACTATCGAAAAGCTTTATATGCATAAGCTTGGAAGTGATGAAAACCACCTTGATAACCTGCGGTATACAAGTGTTATGCATATTGCAGATAATTTCAGGGTGGAAAAAGACCACTCCATGCATGTTACCGGTCTTGCGCTCAGGATTTTTGACCTGACAAAGAAGCTTCATAAGCTCTCGGGAATAGAGCGCGAATATCTTGAGGCTGCAGCAATACTACACGAAGCGGGTGTATTTGTCGCGCACTCGCAGCATCACAGGCATTCATATTATCTCATCCGGAACGCCGAAATGCTTGGCTTTACTGAGAATGAAAAAGAAATAATTGCCAATGTTGCGAGGTATCACCGTAAGAGTCACCCGAAATCAAAGCATCCCGATTATGCCCGGCTGAGCACTGAGGACCAGCAGTCAGTAAGCAGGCTTGCGGCGATATTAAGAGTAGCCGACGGGCTTGACAGAAGCCATACATCATCAATTACAAACATTGAATGTAAAATTGAAGATAAAGATGTAACATTTTATATCGAGGGTAAAGACGGAAGTAATTTAGAGCTTGAGATCTGGGGCGCAGAAAGCAAGAAGCAGCTATTCGAAGAAGTATTTGATGTGAAACTGGAGTTTGAGGTAAAGGAAATTTAATAAAACGTAGGGACAGGCCTATGTGCCTGTCCGCTTTTACCGGATATAATTAGGGACGACACACAGGCCGACCCCTACGACAAATTTTCCGGATGATTTTTTTCCCAATCCCACTTCAGAGGATTGTAATAAATATATTCACGAATATTATTCAATTCCTTTTCGTTTCGTATAATCCTGTCATAATATGACCTTTGCCATAAATGATTTTTAAAGGGAGCATAAATATTCTGCTTTACCCCTTTTATATATTCATTGGTTGTCATGGTTTTAAACCATTGAATTATTTCTGGTAAAGACAAACTTTTTTCCGTCTCCAGTTTTTTATCAATGTCTTGCAGGACGACACGCAGGTCGTCCCCTACAGCGGATTCATTGATAATCACTATGCCATGCATGTGATTCGGCATAATGATATGTTCATCCAGCTTTATTTGTTTGAACTTATTCTCTAACTCCAGCCACCACTTATTAATCATTAATCCGGCATCCGTTAGAAAGGATTTGTCATTTTCGATCCTTGAAAATAAATGATGGTTATCATATATGCATATGGTAATAAAATATACATGACCCGAATTGTAATCAAATCCTTTAAGTCGATTGCGTTTTCTGGATTCCAATTTTAATATTCAACCATCTCTAAAAATAATCCCGAAGGAGGTGCGGTGAATTCTGCGGGAGAGAAAACCTCAACCCCCGGCCTCCTCTCCTTAGAGGAGAGAGGGAGAAGTAATTTAGAAATTTCGTCATTAGTAATATTACCCCTGCCTGCTTCTACAAGAGCCCCCACGATGCGCCTTACCATCTTCCATAAAAAATGCGATGCCTTGATGCGGATGTAAATTTTCATTTCATCTTCAGTAATCTCAAGTGATTCAACCAGGCATTTTGTTGATTTATCCTCAGGCGATCTCTCGGAGAACGCTTTGAAGTCATGCATCCCGGTAAACAGCTTTGATGCTTCCTTCATTTTCTTCACATCCAGCCTGTCTTTTATCCACCATACAAAGCGTTTTTCAAAAGCCGTCCGCCGTTTTGAAATTATATATAAGTACTGGCGGGATTTAGCGCTATGCCTTGCATGAAAATTTACATTTGCTTTTTCAATTTCAAGTATATTGATATCGCCGGGGAGTTCATCATTCATCTTCATTTTAAGTATTTCGGGCGCTAACATTGTTTCGCACTCAAGGTGCGCCACCTGTTTTATTGCATGCACTCCTGCATCAGTTCGGCCTGAACCCTGAAGATCGATGAATTTATTTGTTCCCTTATTTTTCTTAAAGACTGAATTAATTGTGGTAATTAGGGTTCCCTGCACGGTTTTTACAGAGGTTTCCTTTGGCTGTTTCTGCCAGCCGGAGTAATTCGCACCGCAATATTCGATGTAAATTTTGAATTTCATTATGCAAAATAACTAATTCAATGACCAATGAATAATGAAATAGTGAGTAATAAAAAAAGCGCCGTTTAAATACCTGGCGCTTTTTTGAAAGATCTCCGGGAAAAATTTATTGTTTCTTTCCTCCGAATATGAGATTATCCAGGCTGTACTTTCCTCCGCCTATGAAAAGAAGTGCCATGAAGACTGAGAACATTTCCACAGGATAAATTGCTTTGCTCCACGGATCAAGGTGTGACATATGGTTTAATGCCGCGGTCATCATAGTAAATGCCATGAAAGCCGATGCAGAGCGGGTGAAGAGTCCAAGCAGTATCAGGATACCGCCGCCGAATTCACTGACTGATGCCATGAATCCCCAGAAAGTTGGGGCAAATGTAATCCCCATATTGGACATTGCGCCGCCGATTTTAACCCACAATTCCGGACCGGCTTTGATCTTCGCAAGTCCGTGGACGAAAATAAAAGCCATGCCGATGCCGACTCTTAAAATGAGTATCCCTGCATCACTGTGCTTAGAAAGTATTTTTTTGAGCATTATATATTGTTATCGGTTATATGAAGTGTTTGAATTGTTAACCATTTGCAGGGCGAATTGGTTTCCTCTGTGAAAAGTAAAATAGTTTACACACAGATTATACTGAATTTATGATAATATGCCGGTCTACTTCAGAAAAGTGTGTGCCATGAAGGTATCGCTATTCAGGTAAAAATTAACGCCCTTTGTGCTGTCGGTATTTATCATAAATGATTCGTACTTATTCCCGATTGAGCACGAAAGCATATGGCTGCCGGGCATTACCTTTGCTATTTTCTGAATATACTCCTCCAAATTGTTTTCGCTCATGACTGTACTTTTGGGTATTACGGTTTCACGGTTCAGCTGAATATACATTTCCTTCCCGAAGAGCGATTTATCGATGCGCACTTCGAAATCCTTCTTTTGCATGCTTACTTCTTCATCAATTATTTTCGAAAGCGCTGCTGTGCAGGCTGACCACTCACCGCGCCATGAATCCTTTATGAATGTCATTCCCGAGTTTGATACTGACGCATATTTTCCTTTCCCCCAACTTAAGGTTATGGTTTCGCCGCCACGATCATAAACCTGTTCATCATATGTTTTAATCCTGTCAAAATTATTTTCTGTGAATGCGTCATAAAGTTTATCCAGCCTTTCTGCGCTCATTGTAAAATAAATTTTGCTAATGGCTCCGCCGTCATTTACCAGATAATAGCAGCTGTCTGCGGAAATATAAAGATCTTCATAGTAATACAGCATGCCGCCGCTCATAGAAAGCCGGAATGAAATATTTCCCGGGCGCGCATCCGGAAGACGGTCATTTTCCTTTTGTCCCTCTGTATCTTTGGCGCAGATGAAACCCCCGGAAATAAGTGATATATTAAGCAGTAAAACAAGCAGAATCTTCATATTCTTTTTCGTTATTTTTGTACCTGCTATTGTTACTTTCAATTTCATGTTATTGTTCCGTGAATTTAATCGGGATTTCACTAAAATAATTAATAATTATGAATAAAGCAGAATACTGGATAGAAAAGCTTGGCCTTGATAAACACCCTGAAGGCGGGTATTACAAGGAAATTTACCGTTCGGCTGAATCAATTGCCGCCGGGCATCTGCCGGATAGATATTCTGATGGCGGAAGAAATCATGCAACATCAATCTATTTTTTGATAACCGGAAAAGATTATTCGGCATTTCACAGGATCAAATCCGATGAACTGTTCCATTTTTATGCAGGTTCGCCATTGACTATCCACATGATAACCGAGGCAGGAAAGTATTCAGCTGTAACTCTTGGCGCTGATGCTGAGTGCGGTCAATTGTTCCAGTATGCAATTCCGCACGGGGTTTGGTTCTCAGCAGAAGTTTCGGGCAGCGGTGATGATTCATTTTCGCTTGTTGGCTGTACGGTCACTCCCGGATTTGATTTTGATGATTTTGAACTCGCAAAGCGGATTGAACTCCTTAAAAGATATCCTGCACAGGCAGAAGTTATAAAAAGACTTTCACGGGAATGAGGAAACAGATTGAAGATTGAAAATTGAAAGATTTAAAGAATTCAGGGCCGTAGTTCAGGATGACAAAGATCATTAATGATCTGAAGTATGGGTGCCCGCCTGAGCGGGCATGACAGGATTGGAGTGCGTTATTCAATCTTTGAGTGTCGGTTTAAATTCTGTTTCTTGATAAATTTGCATGTCATACCAGCGGAGGCTGGTATCCAGAGGAGAATTATTCAGGAAGCGGGAATGCACGAAATGAGATGAACTTGAATTGCGCAGTTTTGATAATATCGTGCAGGCTGCAATTAATCATTAATTTCAAGTTTTACAGTCTAGACACCAGCCTCCGCTGGTGTGACACAGTTTTTGATTTTGCCTATGAACAAATTTTTTATACTTAATTTTATTCTGCCATAAGTTATATTTGCAGTAATTAACCTTTTAATAAAATGATAGAAACCTGGCTGCTTGTCGTTACACTTTTCCTTCCGAGGATTGCATTATTAATAGCTTATTTCAGCCACCAGATCCCTTTGAATAAAATTCCGTTTGTTGGTGATGTGCTGCTGTATATATTCCTGCCAAGGCTTTTGATGATAATCTATATATATGATAATATCGGGTGGCAGAATCCGTGGTTCTGGATACATATCGTCGTGGCAATTATTGTATGGTCCAAGAGCTCACACGTAACGTATAAGAAAAAGTTCAAGAAATAGGAAATTTAACTGCGTTAAAATAAAAAAGAGAGGCTTCGGGCCTCTCTTTACATAATTGTTTGGAGTTGACTGCAGGGATTTTTCACTCTTAATTATCGTCGTCGTCGCCTGAATCCTTTTCGTTATCTTTCCTGTCTTTTTCCTTTTCGTTCTTCATTTTTTCTTTTTCGATATTACCTTTTTCCTTTTCAACTTCCTTCTTCACTTCTTCCATATCCTTCTTTATCTGCTCATTTACTCTTTTGAGCTCTTCTTTTACCTTTTCCATTTCCTTCTTAAAATCCTCATTATTAAAATGCAGGTCTTTTTGCAATTCCTGCATATTTTCGTTAAGCTCCTTCATATCTTCGGGTGATGGCGTATTCTCATCATAGAACATTGTCATTGAATCATTCCCGTGAGTATAATCGAAATTGAAGTTCCAGTTTTTCTTAGCGTTCTTTTCCCAGTCTTTCTGCCATTTTTCATCATCAAACTGTTTCATGTTCTCTTCAACCTTCTGCATATTTTCCTGTATATTCTTCTGCACTTCCACCATTATCTGGTCAACCCATTCATCAAGGCATTCAAGATTTTTGAGCCTGGGAATACTGTCAACGGGAATGTTCTTGGGTGCCGGATAGAAGTATGCAACCCTGTCATACACTCTTGTTCTCTCTTCGTCATTAACGCGCGGCATAATGTTCACAAGCGTAACTGCATCGGTTTTCTTTGCGTTTTTTATGATGGCGTTCACGCACTCGCCGCCGCAGGAACCGAAATCAAATTCCATAAGCGCCTTTTTAAGCAGCGGTGATGAGTCTTCCCTGAACGGAGTTCCCGGCCCGAAATCCTGCTTTGTTACGCAGAACTTGCCTTCGGGTACTATTGATTCCCTGCCGCCTGCAGATTCAAGCGAAACCTTGCCTGAGCGTACGTAGAGCAGGCCGTCACCGGTTTTATCAACTGAATATTTATACGAGCATCCAAGATCAACTGCCGTAACAGAACCTGCTTCAACAAAGAATGTGCGCGGTTTTGCGAAGATGCTTGCGTCAATTGAGCCGTAATCAAGCTGTATGCGGTGCTCGCCTTCAGTGCTCTTTATAAGCTTTACTTTTGTATTGGGCTCTATGATAACGCTTCCCAGCCCTGCAACATAAAGCTCAGCTTTTGATGAATCATCTGTCGTAACATACCCGCCGATGCTGATGCTGTCTATGGACTTCATTACCATATTATTGATAAGCGGGCTTCCTTTGATGGAAGTTACCATCCATTTGGGGCCTCCTACCTCAACTATATTATCGGTCAGTCCAAGTGTGCCCGAATTCCTTGATTTCATGAACTGGTTAACGCCGTAAATAACAAATGCAAGGATAAGTACTGCCGCAATACCGGAGGCATAATAACGAAATGAGCCCCATGTGCTGCCGGAGCTGCTGCCGGAGGTTTGCTTTTTCTTTGCTTTATCCTTTGCGGTCTTTGAAACGGCAATGTATTCATCCTCGAGGCCGCTCATATTATAGATGTGTGAATCTTTCTTCGGAAGCGAAGCGTTGATGCCGGCTTCTATTTTATTCCACAGCTCTTTCTGTTTTTCTTTGGGAAGAAGGTCTTCGCCTGAGCGTGCAAGCATTGCAGCTTTTTCAACCAGGATCACCGTGCTTTCGATGTAGCTTCTGCAATTTTGGCACCCTGCGAGGTGTTCTTCCATTTTCTTTTTGTCTTCCGCAGCGATCATTCCCTCAAGGTAATCATCGATGAGAAGTTCTGTCTCCGGGCAATTAATGTGTTCCATATCAGTGTTTTGTATTTTCATTTTTATTTTGCCAGCTCCTCTCTAAGCATTCTTCTGGCTCTGTGTAAGTGGGCTTTTGATGTTCCGACCTCAATGTTCATGAGGTTTGAAATTTCGCGGTGTTTGTATCCTTCAATATCATGAAGTACGAACGCCATTCTTGCCTGCTCGGGCAGTTTGCCGAGTGCAGTTTCAATATCTATTCTTGAATCGAATCCGTGTTTTGCTTTGCTGTGTGAATTATCGTTTTCCATTATCGTTGTAAGCTCGTCAACACGCTGGTTAAATCTTTTTTCCGAGCGCTTCATCATTAAGAACTGGTTCATTGCAATTGAGTGAAGCCATGAAGAAAATTTGCTTTCGAACTGGAACGTGCTGAGCTTTTCCCAAGCCTTGATAAATACTTCCTGTGTAAGCTCATCGGCAGTATCTCTATCCTGTGATATCCTTAAGCATACTGCATAGACCCGCTGAGAATTGCCTTTATACAATTCCTTGAAGGCGTGCGAATTTCCTGCCGCTGCCTGACGGATGAGATCGAACTCTCTTTCTTTTTCCGGACTTGATTCTCTTACCAGTTCCAGGGCTTTTCCTCCATCTCCTGCTAAATTTGACCGCATTTCTTCTCCTAAATTACATAAATATGATGCCCAAAAGTAGGAAATGGTTTAGTGCGGACTACAGCCATTTGGAATAAATATAATCTCTTTAAATTATTGATTAATATTGATTTATTCTCCAACTTTAGAATATTATACCCCTAAAAGAGTAGTATTGCATTAACTCTTATAATTTCAATTATTTCGTTATATTTGGTGAATTAATTTAATTATTAATCTACCAAAGTATGGTAGTGTTGTCGGGTATTCACCCGACACGTGTCAGGTACATACCTGACACCACTTTTGGGGAAATAAATTACAGTCTATGAAATTTATAAAAGTTATATTAAAATTATCACTCTTAGTCCTGCTTTCGTCCGCTACATTCAGCATGACAAGCGGCTATTACCTTGCGATGTGGAATACGGAGAAGATAATTGTTGAGGACTGGAATAAATTCAACAATCCCCAAAGCACATGGGATACTATTCCCGACAACTATATGCCTACTTACGAAAAATACGGCGACTCGCTTAAATCACTCTTAAGAAAATATTCCGATTACAATGATCAGAAAGCCGGGTATTACATTTCTGAATTTCACCCTGAGTTTGCAGCGTATACCGACTTAAGGCCGGGCGATAAGCTCTATCTTTCAACGACGGGTGATGTGCTTGAAGGAATAATTGACGGGTATTACATAAATCTGGATGACCTTATCGGAGGGGGAGCAGTATTTTATGCAACGCTTAAAGTATCTAAGAAAAATCTGCTTGAAAATTATGAGGTGCTGCTGTGTTCATCTGCTCCGGGCGCAACAAAGCTTAACCGCAGGGGAGTAACGAACAAAGATATGAAAGAAGAGTTCAAGAAATATATCATGCCGCAGCTTAAAGGACTCAAAACAGTTGGTGATGACGGAAATGAAACTCCGCTTAAAAGTATCAAAGATACCGATATTAAAATATTCGCAGGAAGTTTCACAGGTAAAGGGAAAGATGAATTCCTTGTGGGCGTAACTGTAAGGAATGATTTTACGAATTACACTAATCTTATTTATGTAATGGATTCTGACGGCAGGATAATACGCGAATTTGCACCGATCGTCAAGAACAGTTTCTACTATTCCGAAATTTATGCTGTTGTAGATATTGATAACGACGGCGTTCTGGAGCTAATTACCAATGACGGGTATTACGAGGGCGGCTCTTATAACCTGCAGAAATACGATGGCCGGAAGCTTGTTGTTAAGACCTCAGGGTTTATGTTCGGAGTCTAAACTCAATGTCCTTCGACAGGCTCAGGACGAAAATATGCACAGGAGGACGGGGTAAACCTTTATATTATTTCCCCAAGTTATTGTTTTTTGAAATGAATTAAACAATTGATATTTTTTCCTTTACGAAAAAAAATCCATAAACACCTGTTTTTGGTTTCAGGCTGCAAGAACTATCCGCAGAGTGCACTGTGTTCTTATTTATGAAAGGAGGTTTATAATGTTAAACAAACTTTTAATATCAGGGTTAACAATATTAACCTTGTTCATTTTCGGCAGCGTTACTTATTCACAGTATGTGAACGGTGCGCATGGATATTATGTTAATGTTTACATGGGGCCAAATCAACGAGCCTATGCACCTGAACATGTATGGAATCTGCGTACAAACGGTTTCACAGCTGCTTCATATTATGCAGAACTTCCGGGGCCTGAAAGAGCCCAGGCAATAACTGCAAGCACTCAATACATCAGAGTAAGAAACGGAAATGGTGATATTGATTATGTATTTTACCGCAAGTATGTGAGACCAAGTGATCTTGAAAGGATCAAGGAAAATGTGAAAGAAGAGACTTATCTCGAACCTCTTGATGAACCGCTTGTAAATTACCGGACAAGCACGGGAGTCCCCCCGCACGGTTATAAATATTATGTTGAAAAACCTGCGGGATATCTTCCTATCCGTGACTTCAGGGCAAGCATGTGGTTAACCAAGGAGTATGACGATACAAAGAGCCATCCGTTATACCAGTCTGCTTATCTGTACAGAACAACATACAATGAGCAGTTTTAAAATTTGGTCATAACATAAATTGACCAGGTAAGAAAAAGTAACTATGCCGAAATAAAATCCACCCCGGGGCTAAAAAGCTCCGGGGGATTTTTTATTTATACTGTTGCCTCAAGATCATATTCCTTTGCATTAGTAATTGTAACTTTCGCGAAATCACCGGTGCGCAGGTATATTCCCCCTTTTAATGGAGGTAGGGGGGATTTGTTGCCAGTAGGAATTTTGTCTGCTCGGAGAGCAGACGCTACTTTATTCAAAGGGGGGATTAAGGGGGGTTTATCCGCATTTATGTATACCTCGTTATCTACTTCGGGGCTGTCGAATTCCGTGCGGCCGATGAAATTGCTGCCTTCCTTGCGGTCAATAAGCACTTTTAGTGTTTTGCCAACAAGAGATTTGTTATGCTGGAGTGATATTTTCTTCTGAACTTTCATTATTTCATCAGCGCGGCGTTGTTTCTCTTTTTGGGGAACATCATCTTTCAGTTTAAAGGCATGGGTATTCTCTTCGTGTGAATAAGTAAATATTCCAAGCCGTTCGAACTTTGTTTCCTTGACCCACGCTTTCAATTCCTCAAAATTTGTTTCGGATTCGCCGGGGTAACCCGCAATAAGCGTTGTTCGGATTGCTATTCCGGGTACTCTTTCGCGTATGGTATTTACAAGTTCGATAGTTCGCTCTCTTGTTGTTCCCCGCCGCATTGACTTAAGCACATTATCACTTATATGCTGAAGCGGCATATCGAGGTATTTGCATATCTTTGGTTCCTGTGCCATAACATCAAGCACGTCCATCGGAAAACCCTGCGGGAACGCATAATGCAGGCGTATCCATTCAATGCCTTCAACCCTGCACAGTTTTTCGAGCAGTTCTGAGAGCACGCGTTTTTTGTAGATATCGAGTCCGTAATATGTAAGGTCCTGTGCTATTAATATTAATTCCTTCGCTCCCTGCTTAGCCAAAGCTTTTGCCTGCTGAATGAGCCGTTCCACCGGGATAGAAATATGCCCGCCGCGCATTATAGGAATTGCGCAGAATGAGCATGGCCTGTCACAGCCTTCGGAGACTTTAAAGTATGCATAATGCAGGGGAGTTGTAAGCAGCCTTTCACCGATGAGCTCCTGTTTATAATCAGCGCCAAGTGTTTTCAGCAAACGAGGCAGGTCTCGGGTGCCGAAATATTCATCGATGTTCGGAATTTCTTTTTTAAGCTCGGGCTTGTAGCGTTCGGAAAGGCAGCCGGTTACATAAACCTTTTCAACCAGCCCTTTTTCTTTTGCCTCGGCCCACTCAAGTATAGTATTTATTGATTCCTGCTTGGCGTTATCAATGAATCCGCAGGTATTGATAATTACAACCGGCGCATCTGAATTATCATCTTCGTGCGATACAACAATATCGCTCGCACGCAGTTGTCCCATCAGCACTTCGGAATCATAGATGTTCTTCGAGCACCCGAGAGTGATTACGTTTACCTTATTTTTTTTATTTGACCTGGTTTTCATGACCTCACCCCCCAGCCCCCTCTCCTTCGTTAGGAGAGGGGGAGCAGATGGGCAAAAAGTATGTTCTATTCAAAATGTAAGCAAAAATAGCGATATATATAGAGTGATTCGAGGAGATAAAAGTCCCCCTTGATCCCGCTAAGTAAAAACACGGGACGGCACAAAGCGCCGAAAGAGGGATTATTGCCACAATTGGAAACATAATAGTATCCCACGTTCGACTCCGATGGAGTCGAAAGGCTTTCTTGTTCCTTCTCTATAAACATGTGATGCCTACGGCATCATTAAGTCACCCTCATTCATAATGGATTTTAACTCATTAGACTCCTTAGGAATCGTTACACAATGTGTTTGGTTTTCATTATCACATACTGTCTTCGTATTATTTTTTTGACTCCGTAAGAGTCAAATGTTTGTAGAAAAATGCCTGTAAGGAAACACCGACCCCGTAGGGGTCGAATGTAAAAGAATAGCAATCTTTTAACATTTATATAAGAGAAAAAATAAGTTAATTTTAAATCATATGGTTAACAACTGGAGCCTTAAGGGTAAAAAGGCGCTTGTCACAGGCGCATCTAAAGGGATAGGAAAAGCTGCTGCGGAAGAACTCTCATCTCTGGGAGCGGAGGTTTTTTCTGTTTCGAGGAGCTATTCAGGCACAGCCGGAATGAAATGCGATGTAACTGAAAAAAATGACAGGCAGAGACTCTATGACACAATAAAAAACAAATGGGGAGCGCTTGATATACTTGTCAACAATGCAGGCACAAATAACCGGAAGCAAATTCTCGATAGCACTGAGGAAGATTACAGCGAACTGGTTAATTTAAATATGAGTTCAGTTTTTGAAATGTGCCGGCTTTTTCACCCGCTTTTGAAAACCTCGGGTAATGGGGCAATTGTCAACGTATCTTCAGTTGCTGCTGATACATTTGTCGGCTCTGGTGTAACTTACGCTATGACGAAGGCGGCAGTAGATCAATTGACAAAATACCTGGCTGTTGACTGGGCAAAGGATAACATCCGTGTAAATGCCGTAGCGCCGTGGTATATCGATACTCCCTTAACAGCAAAATATGTTAAAGATGAAGAATTTTTGAAGAGGATATATTCACGCACTCCGATGAAAAGAATTGGTAAGCCGGAGGAGGTCGCCGCTGTAATTGCATTTTTATCGCTTCCTGCATCATCTTATATTACAGGAGAGGTAATATCGGTTGACGGCGGATTTATGAAGTATGGATTCTGATAAATCCCCATTGGAACGTTAAGATAATTAGCATGAAATGACCAATTGAGACAATGTAATTCATTTTAGATTCTAATCCCCCTTTTCAAGTGGGACATAATTCTGAACCATTATACCGTGCGGACTGTTATAATCAGATATAAATCCAAATAAACATGAAACCGAAAACAATTATATTAATGTCATTAACTTATGCTGTTTTAACATTTTTAGGGTGTAAACAGGTCAAATCAAAACCGGAAAATATAGATATGACAGATAAATCTACTTTTTACGAATTTCTGGCTGCAAATCCGGGCATTAAACTGAAAACTATTGACGGCGCGGATGCAGATCTAACCCAGTATAAGGGAAAAAAAGTGCTTATTGTTAATGTTGCCTCGGAGTGCGGTTACACTCCCCAGTACAAAGACCTTGAAGCGCTTTATGAGCAGTATAAGGATAAGCTTGTGATACTCGGATTCCCCGCAAATAATTTTGGCGGTCAGGAGCCCGGCACGAATGAGGAAATTAAAAAATTCTGCAGCGATAATTACAATGTTACTTTCCCCATGTTCGGGAAGATTTCCGTTCTCGGAGATGATCAGAACGCAATATATAAATGGCTTACCTCAAAGGATTTAAACGGGTGGAATGAACAGCAGCCGAAATGGAATTTCAATAAATATTTGCTTGATGAAAACGGCAACCTGCTTAAGTATTATTCAAGTGCAGTAAAACCGCTCAGCGATGAGATCACCTCTATGCTGAAGTAAACAGCTCTTTAATCACCTTCTCAGCCAGGCTGAATAGGAGGTAGTAAAATTATCCGAATTATCCCTGCAGTAATTGTAAAAATCCTGCAGAAATTGTGTGCGCTCTATGGCGTACTGTTTATCCCACGAGGGGAAGTCCTCATCCTTCGTCAGATCAATTCCGCCTATTAAGTGCTGTCTTTCGATCACATCCCGGAACCCCACAAGCTTAGCATTTTTCATCATATCATACATTACCATAAAAGTTGTTGTGCGTCCGTCTCCGGCATGGCAGTGGAAATGCAGCCAGTTATTGCCTTTAAGCCTGTTTACAAAATCAACAAAGCGGTCAACATCATCAGTAACAGGTTTACGATGATCTGTGGCGGTAATCCGGAAATATCCGAGATTATTTTTTTCGTCTAAACTCTCTTCTGTCATAACAGAAATTAACTTGAATGTTGTATCGCGAACCCTGACGAAAGTATCCTCAGCTTTATTTTTCTGCAGAACAATGGTTACGGTAACCTCTCCGGACTTTTCAAGGCTATCGAGTTTATGATGCTCGAGCTTTATGACCTCTTCACGCGATAAGTTCAGGTCAGCCCAGTCATACTTTCCGTACCAGCTGACAGGCATACCATTTACAAAGCCATGAGTTTCCTGCCTCAGATCAATTACTGTGATCTTATGCTCACCGATCAACTTAACCATTTCGGGAAGATTCAGGTCGTTGAACTCAGCGCTGCCGGAAATGTTGAGATTTGACAAGCCAGTTGTATCGGGCATAACATTAAATGAATATTTGAAACCACCGTTTGATTTCCGGAAGTTGTGCGGATCGCGATTGTAAGGCTCGTCAAAAATGAGTGTCGTGCTATCTGACTGCGAATATGCAGAACTGACAAACATTGCAAAAAAGAAAAGTGCCTGTAAAATTTTTTTATTGTACATATAATAAATTATATTTTGCAATATAGTGAATTTTCATAATTTATCAAAAAAATAATTTTTTTGTAAACAAAACAATCACAATGACTTGACATTAAATTTAGGTATGCCTAAGTTTGTAATAAGATATACCTAACCATGAACTCACAAATGCCGTCTCAATCAAAAGAAGATTATTTAAAGTACATTTACCATATACAGGAAATGGGAAGCAAGGTCAATACGGGTAACCTTGCAGCTGCGCTTTCAGTATCGCCCGCATCGGTAAGTGAAATGGTAACTAAGCTTTCAAAGCAGGGGTGGATAGAGAACACTCCTTACCACGGGTTCAGGCTTACCAAAGACGGCGAGAAAATTTCCATTAACCTGATACGTAAGCACAGGCTGCTTGAAGTTTTTCTTCAGCAGAACCTGAAATATGAATGGGATGAGGTACACGCCGAGGCTGAAAGGCTGGAGCATGTTTGCAGTGATATGTTCATAGATAAGCTGGAAGAATACCTGGGCTTCCCGAAGTTGGATCCGCACGGTGACCCGATACCGGATAAGAATGGTATAGTTGAGCTGACAAATTATAAATTCCTGGGAAACGCTGAGGCGAATAAAGATTATATAATTGCAAAAGTAAACGATGCTTCAAAGGAAATACTTCAGTATTTTTCTAAAATAGGTTTGAAGCTTAACTCGAAATTACACCTGACCGAAAAGATCGATTATGACGGCTCTGTGCAGATATTGCTTGGAGATAAAAAGTATCTTTTAAGCAAAGTAATGGCAGAGCAGATATTTGTAATGGAATGATAACGTCAAACGTCAAAAGGCAAACGTGAAAAGGCAAACGTGAAAAGCACTGGAAAGTAAAAAAAGAAAAATCAAAAGCAAGAAAGAATTGAAAGCATAAATGAGAAAGTTATTTTTTAAGGAGGCCGGAGCGGAAAATAAACTAAGCGGATGGAAACACCCGGTTTCGGTACCCTCGCTTCCTGAAGTTTTTTCAACCATTAAAATTCCGGGCAACGGAAGTGTTTGGAGAAAAGTACTCGCATTTGCCGGTCCCGGGCTTATGGTATCTGTTGGTTATATGGATCCTGGTAACTGGGCAACCGATATTGCCGGGGGAGCAAAGTTCGGCTACACACTTCTTGCAGTAATATTCATCTCAAATATTTTCGCAATGATACTTCAGCATCTCTCGCTTAAGCTTGGAATTGTTGCAGAGCGTGATCTTGCACAGGCATGCAGGGATAATTATTCAAAACCCGTTTCAATGGCACTTTGGGTGCTTTGCGAAATTGCTATTGCTGCCTGTGACCTGGCTGAAGTTATCGGCTCGGCAATTGCTTTGAATCTATTGTTCGGGATCCCATTGGCAGTAGGCGTTGTAATAACCGTGCTTGATGTGCTTGTCATCTTATTTTTCCAGTACAAGGGCTTCAGGTATATCGAAAGCCTTGTTGCGGGACTCATCACGATAATATTTGCCTGTTTTGCCTACGAGATCATTGCATCTAAGCCTGAAGTGGCAGCAATGCTTACAGGGCTTATCCCAACACCTCAGATCGTTACCAATCCTGCCATGCTTTACATTGCAATCGGGATACTTGGCGCAACAGTAATGCCGCATAATCTTTACCTTCACTCAAGCATAGTGCAGACCCGTGCCTATGAAAGAACTGAAGCCGGAAAGAAAACTGCAATTAAGTACGCAACTTTTGATTCAACTGGTGCACTGCTTCTGGCATTTTTTATCAATGCTGCAATTCTGATAGTTGCCGCGGCTGCTTTCTATAATACTGCTTACAGTGATGTTGCCGATATTACCGATGCATACAAGCTTCTCGATCCCGTGCTGGGCGTGGGAGCAGCGGGATTTCTATTTGCAATTGCGCTGCTTGCATCGGGGCAGAATTCAACAATAACGGGCACGCTTTCGGGGCAGATAGTCATGGAAGGATTTCTTAATATCCGGCTCAAGCCATGGCTCAGAAGGCTTATCACAAGGTTAATTGCAATTATTCCCGCACTGATAGTTACTGTATTGTACGGCGAAAAGGGAACAACAAGCTTATTGATATTAAGCCAGGTTATTTTATCTGTTCAGCTCAGCTTTGCAGTCGTGCCCCTTGTATTATTTACGAGCGATAAAAGAAAGATGGGAAAGTTCGCAAACAAACCCGTGCTGAAATATTCAGCCTGGGCAATCAGTGCTGTAATAATAGTATTTAATGTATTCCTGCTTTACCAGACTTTTACCCAGTGGTTCTCCTGAAGATAACCGGTCAGACCCTGTTTTAACAAAGTAAATTTTAATGATGAATAAACAATACCTGTTCAGATATATTGTAATACTGTTTTTATCTCTTGGTACTGCCGCAGCTTTCCATTCATGTGATTTCATATTCACGCCTGCTGTTGGTAATGATGAAACGCTCGACGGCCCGATTGAAGGACTGACAAATGAACAGCTTCGGATGTTCTTCCAGGGTGATGAACAGTTCAATAAAGTATTTTCTTTTAATGAAGGGCTGGGCCCGATATTCAATAACACTGCATGCGGAAGCTGTCATGTTGCTGACGGTAAAAGCCACCCCAATGCAAACCTGAAAAGATTCCAGAAAAATCTCGGCGGCGGAAACTATGACCCGCTGAGAGAGTTTGGCGGCCTTCAGCTTCAAAACAGATCAATACCAAATTACCCGGCTGAAACAATCCCGCCTGTGGCAAATGCAGTTTCCGAGCGCAGCGGTCCGATTGTTGCAGGGCTCGGCCTGGTTGAAGCCATTCCCGATACTTCAATTCTGGCATATGCCGATCCAAACGACCTGAACGGTGACGGAATTTCCGGAAAGCCGCAGCTTGTTAATTCGCCGGATTACCTGAACTATCCTCCGGGGCCATATGGCGGTAAATACCTTGGCAGATTCGGAAGGAAGGCCGGGGCAATTGTGCTTCTGCAGCAGACCGTTGAGGCATATCACCAGGATATGGGAATTACTACCGATCTTATACCGCTGGAGAATTATAATCCGCTGGCAGGCGGTTACATCGATCCGGTTGCCGACCCCGAGGTACCGGGGAACATTTTACATGTAGTGGTTTTTTATCTTAAGACACTTAAACCGCCGGTCACCAGAATGCAGAATGACCCCGGCGTAATCGCAGGCAGAACACGATTTAATGATATTGGATGCAATAAATGCCATGTGAACTCTATGCAGACGGGTTTCAGTCCCATAAACGCTTTAAGCTATAAACAGGTAAACCTGTATTCAGATATGCTTTTGCATGATATGGGGCAGGAGCTTTCCGATAATTTCATCGAAGGTGAAGCGGGTGAAATGGAATGGAGAACAACTCCGTTGTGGGGGCTTGGCATCATACAGAATGCAACAGGAGGAACGCCTTATTACATGCATGATGGCAGGACTTCGGATCTTGTTGAAGCAATAAGGCTGCATGGCGGAGAAGCCGAAGCGATAAAACAACTCTTCATGAATCTGCCTGAGGCAGATAAACAGAACATAATAGCTTTTTTAAAATCGCTGTAACTTATAAGGTTTATTATATGGGAATTTCCAGAAAAGAATTTATAAAGAAAACAGCGCTTGTATCAGGAGGAATAATTCTCCTGCCTGTAATAAATAACATGGCAGGCTGTTCTGCCGGTGCTGAAATTCTGGTTGTAACTGCTTCGCACGAAGGCGTTATCAAATTCAATATTTCGGGAATGTTTAAGAACTCCGGTGAGGGTAAGCTGCTTGAAGTGGATAATACGGGTTTGAGGATAATGCTCATAAAAAAGGATGCAAACAGCTTCACGGCTCTCGATCCCGTTTGCACTCACAAAGGCTGTGAACTCATAAAAAGGAAGAATTTCCTTGAGTGCCCGTGCCACGGCTCTGAATTTGACCTCGCAGGGAAAGTTTTAAAGGGGCCTGCCGAAATACCGCTCGGAGATTACCGTACTGAATTTGACGGTAAAAATACAGTAACTATTTTTTTGAAGTAATAATTCCGGATTGATGAATATAATATATCTTTTGATTTTAATGCTTACGCTTCAGGTTGGGTTTATACATGCTCAATCAAATGATTCTGCAAAGACAGATGACCCGATATACAAAAAACCATTCCTTGTAAAGCTGAGCCATTTGCAGCTTGGCGGATATACTGATGTGAGCTATGAAATAGAAAGAGAAAACGGCATAACCGAAGAAGCAACTTTCAAAGCAAACAGATTCAACATTTTTGCATATTCGAGGCTTTTTAACCGAGCAGCAATATTTGCTGAAATTGAATTTGAGGAAGGCGGCGAGGAAATAGCGCTGGAAATTGCTCAGTTCGATTTTGAGTTCACCGAAGCCCTGAACCTCAGGGCGGGAATTTTACTTCCACCTCTTGGAAGGTTTAACGTAAATCATGATTCACCCAAAAATAACTTCACAAAACGCCCTCTTGTATCCACAGAAATTATTCCCTCCACGCTATCTGAGGTTGGAGGCGGTTTATTCGGCAATATCTACATCAGGAAAATAAGGATGAATTACGGCCTTTACATGACCAACGGATTCAATGACGGCATAATTCTTAATTCAGCGGGCATAACAAGTTTCCGGGCCGGCTCTCCCTCGCTTGGTGAAGATAATAATACTGTCCCTTCATTTACCGGAAGGGTTGGGATAATACCGGTAAGCGGAATAGAAGCAGGATTGTCCTTTCATACGGGCATATATAATAAATACATTCTGGAAGGGCAGGTGACCGATGAAAAGAGAAATGCACTCATAGTTGCCGCTGATTGGGAACTTTCAAAAAGTTTTAAATTCGGTACGATTGGTTTAAGCGGTGAGTTTGCCTATGCAAAAGTAGATCTGCCTGCAAGTCTGATCGGACTATATGCATCAAGGCAGCAGGGGTATTATATTGATCTAACATATGATTTCCTCAGAGGCTTTGTGAAAATTCTGCCAAAATCATCTTTCATCTTTGCGCTGAGATATGATGAAGTTCATTTAGATAAAGATATTACAGGTGATCTTACCAGACAATTTTCAGCGGGGCTGAATTTCAAACCGTTTGAAGATTCTATTTTCAAGCTTAATTACACAAGGGGCTGGTCATACGATAGAATTAGTAACCTGACCCACACTGCCCTTTTCACGGCTTCCGTTGCAACATATTTTTAGAGTGTTTTGAGTGTGTTGTGTGTGTCGAGTTGTATAGAGTGAATTAAGTAGAGAAGGTTTAAGACCTCTCTTTTTTTGCCTCTTTTTACCCATCAATTAGATCTGCAGTACATATTTCATATATTATAATGATAAACATCATTTTATCATTGAAAATGATTCTGCATTTTTGTGATACCACTAAACAGGATCTTATCATGAAAACTACAATCCTCCTGCTTTTTCTGTTTATTTTGATCCAAAATACATATTCACAGGATGATTCAATACGTTCAGTTGATCATTCAAAGGTCACTTTATCAACCGATATTGTTCCCCAATGGAAAGTACAGGTAGAAGTCGGCGGAAGCTTCTGGTATAATGAATTTGAATATTTTTTCTTACCCGGAACGGAATATGAGAGTGCCATGACATACTATGACTTAAGGCTCAATAATCCTTCTTTGGCTTTCAGACTTGGTATTTTCAAGAATGCTGAATTGCGGCTGGGCTTTGTATTTGCACAGGAATTTAACGGAACCCTGCCCGATAGACCCGATTATTTTGAAACCAGAAACGGTTACTATTCGGGTGCCCCAATTGAAGCGGGAATAAAAATCAAACTGCTTGAAGAAAGTAAAATAATTCCCTCAGCAGCAATAAAAGCCGATATTTTTATTCCAGCGGGAGATTATTATTTCCACATGGATTATGTTTCACCGGTATTTCGGCTGATGCTTCAAAAGAACATTTCAAAGAATTTCAGTGTTGGCGCAAATGCCGGTTACGGGTGGAATGTGTATGATTATTTCACAGATAAATACGGCAGCTATTCGCTGTCTCTGAATGTAGCCCTGGGTAAAAAGCTGGGGGCCTTTGCTGAATCATTCAGTTACTTTCAATACAGGCGGACTCCCGACCACCGCATCGGAGCAGGCCTCACTTACCGTTTTGCCCGCAATGTTTTAACGGTTATTCAGGGCGGGTTTGGTTTATCCGAACGCTCACCGGATCTTTTCGGAAGCGGTGGAATTGGTTTTATGTTTCCCTGAAACCATTGAGGATTGAGTGTATTGAGTAGAGAGAGGTCTCAGACCTCTCTTTTTTTGCTGCGAATTCAATGTTCGTTCAGAGTCTCCCGAAGGGGACTCTGAACACTCACATCAATTCAGCGCAGAGTCCTCTGCAAGAGACTCTGCTTAAACGTAAACTTTATGGTTTAGCTTTAATGCACTTTTATCATTATTTATGCAAAACTAAATCAGGAGGAATCAGATTTTGGCAGAGAATACCACCACAGAAGTACCGCCACCGGCGGCGGACGGGAAAACCACGAGGCATGAGCTCATAGT
>JANWKI010000103.1 GCA_025451455.1 Ignavibacteria bacterium | reverse complement strand
TCCGTTTCTGGGGTGTATCATATGCAGGGAGTGAAACCAGAACCACAGGGAATGTAGGGGGCTCCAGTTTAGTCACTCAAGGGCCTTTTGCTTATGTCAGAAACCCGTTATACATTGGAAATATCCTAATGTATTTTGGGATCAGCATCATGTCAAATTCGCTTTTTCCGTTTCTTCAAATCGTTTCAATTTTATATTTTACCTTTCAGTATTATTTTATCATAATAGAAGAAGAAGGATTTCTCAGGGAGAAATTCACTGAAAAATATAACAATTATTACATATCCGTAAACAGGTTTCTTCCAAAAACCACACCTTATCCACAATTAACGCAATCCGGCCTTAAACAAAATATCCCGGCAGCTTATGTTTCAGAAAAAAGAACATTCCAGGCTGTATTCATAAGTATTATTATGATCGTTCTGATATATTTCCTCATAAACCAATAATCTTAACAATTTTATAACTGGAATGTAATGCCAGGCAATACTAAATCCCAGGTAGCTAAGACCATTTTTATAGCAGCAGGTGAACAATCCGGGGATATGCACGGGGCCGCTTTGATGAAAGAGTTAATACAGCAGTCCCCCGGCAGCCAATTAAGTTTTAGCGGCTTGGGGGGTGCTTCTATGATCAGTGAAGGTTTATCAGCTTTATACAAAACAAGTGATCTTGCTACCGTTGGATTCAAAGACGTCATTAGGAAGTACAGTTTTTTCAAAAAAGTGATAACGGACTGTTCCGGCTACATCAGGTTAAACAATCCGGATGTTGTTATTCTTATTGATTACCCGGGGATGAATATCAGAATAGCAGAAGAGATAAGAAAATTTTACGCAAAAAAAATAATCTACTATATATCACCACAGCTTTGGGCTTGGCACGAAAAAAGAGTGTACAAGATAAAAAAATTTGTTGATAAGATGCTGGTTGTATTTCCGTTTGAAGTTGATTTTTACCGTAAGTATGGTGTTGATGCTCATTATGCCGGACATCCTCTTGTAAAAAATATTCAATCATTCCTGAATGATAATCCAAAGAAAAACAGGGCATTTGGAACAGAAAAAGTTGTTACTGTATTACCGGGCAGCAGGAAAGATGAGATAAGGCTGCACATGCCGGTATTGATAGAGACGCTGAACCAGTTAAGCAGGGAGTTCGACATAAGAGTGAACATTAGTATTGCACCCGGACTGGAAGCAGCGTTTAAAGATTACAATATGAAGTTAATGAAGTATAATCTTACTTCTGAAAACGTTTATAACTTGGTTTTGAATTCAGATCTTGTCCTTACAAAGGCAGGAACTTCTACGATGGAATGTTCTTTGCTGGGTATTCCTCATATTATTTTTTACAGAACTTCACCAATTAATTATTTTCTGTTGAAACCAATTGTGAAAGTTAATAACCTGGGAATAGTAAACATTCTTGCAAAAAAAAATATTGTCAAAGAATTTATTCAGAGTGATTTTACCGCGGATAAACTTCTGTTTGAAGCAAGGGAAATACTTGTTAATGCTCATTACAGGAACAAAATGATCAATGAATTAAAAGCTGTCTGGAATATACTTGGATCAAGTGATGCATCATTTAATGCAGCAAAAATAATTAAAGAAACAGCAGGAATATGAAATTACTCCTGATACCGATAAGTTATGTTTTCAGGTTTTTTGTATTTATCAGAAACCTTTTGTACAGAACCGGAATTTTGAATGCCAAAATACTTGAGCCGAAGATCATTTCTGTCGGAAATATATCCGCGGGCGGAACCGGGAAAACCCCATTTGTAGAAATTCTCGCACGAATGCTGCTTGAAAAGGGAAGAAATGTTGCTATAATAATGAAAGGTTACAAACGGGAATTTGATGATATCAAAGTAGTTGAAATAGGCTTTATGAACGAAAAACTTCAATTGAACACTGAAAACCTTGGAGATGAAGCTTTAATGCTCCTCGAAAACCTTAACCCTGTTACAACCGGCAGAGGGCTGCTGGTTGTTGGTGACGATAAAACCAAATCGGCTAAATTCGCTGCCGGAAAATTCAAGCCTGAAATAATGATAATTGATGATGGTTTTCAGCACAGAAAGCTATTCAGAGATCTTGATATCGTGATTTTGAATGAAACCACAAACGGACATATGATGCCGGCCGGTAAATTGAGAGAACCTGTGAAAAATTTCAAACGGGCAGACCTTCTTGTAATTAACAATAAGTTTGAATCAAATGTAATTAACGAGAACAGGGAAAATAAACCCCAGATAATATGTAATTATGAATTTGAAAAATTTCTCAATATCAAATCTGAAATACTTCCTCCGGATGAAAAGAGAAATGCTATTGTTTTTTGCGGAATAGGGGAACCTGAATCTTTCAGGAAATTACTGAAAGACTGCGGGATTAATATTAAGGAGTTTTTGATCTATCCCGATCATCATAATTTTACAAACAAGAACATTAATGACATCCTTCATAAACATAAAGATACGGGCTCTGATCTCATCTTAACAACACAAAAAGATTTTGTGAGGATTAAAAATTCCGAACTGGTCCTGAAATCAAAGAGTGAAAACCCATATAAGGACATTCTTTTCAATTATCCACTTTTTTATGCAAAAATAAAAATGCAAATTAGCAAAAATGCCGAGATCCTGGAAAAAGAACTGAACAGATTATTGAGGATTGAATGATGAAAAAGACTGCAATTACTAAAAGCGACAGCAAATTTGAAAATTATTTGAACTGGCTGGAAAGTGAACAGATGCCATATGAAATACTGGACTGGGAAAAGAACAATTTTGATGACATTAAAAAATGCTCTTCATTGATAATGACAGGCGGAGTTGATATATTTCCTGAATTTTATAATGATTGGGAAGATGGTAATTCAAGAGACAAGTACATTCCGGAAAGGGATGGTTTTGAATTTAAAATATTGGATTTCGCGATGGAAAATGATTACCCAATTCTCGGGATATGCAGAGGCATGCAGGTGATCAACTGCAAATTAAACGGAAGCCTGATAAGTGATATTGAAACTATCCGGGGTATTAAACACACTAAAATCGATCCAACACATGACCGGATTCACAATGTTATTATAAATGAAAATACTTTGCTATATGAAATTACCGGTTTAAAAGAAGGAACAGTTAACAGCTCCCATCACCAGGCAATAGACAGGCTCGGTGAAGGCCTTGTTGTTTCCGCAAAATCGGGTGACGGCATAATTGAGGCTGTTGAATGGATGGAAAGCGATACCCGGCCTTTCTTATTGGCAATTCAATGGCATCCGGAGAGAATGGAAGACAGAATGACCCCATTTAGTAAGAACATTATAAATGAATTCAAACAGGAAACAAATAATAATTGAAATTGATTAAAGCCCTGAAAATACTTCCGGTTTTTTTCATAATTTTGATCTCAGCGTGTGCCGGTTCTTCCGGAGATGATACCGGCAAGCTTGATAAACACCCCATTCATGATATAAAAAACAGGATAAATCAGAATTCAAGCCTGATAGAAACACTTGAGGCTTCCGGTAATATTTCATTTGATTCCCCTGAACAATCCGGTTCCGGCTGGTTTGAGCTGAGGATCAGAAAACCGGACACAGTTTTTGTTAAGATCGAAGGTCCGTTTGGAATTTCCATCGTAAATGCTTTAATTGCCCGCGATAAATTTGTTTATTATAATGCCCAGGAAAATAAAGCTATAACCGGACCCAGTACCGATATTAACATTGGAGCAATACTAAGAATAAAAATTACTTTTGACGAACTCATAAACGGATTTACAGGAGGTTTCAATCTGGAAAGCTCCCCGGATGATTCTGCAGGGGCGGATTCAGAGAACCAAATGTATGTAATTCAATCAATTAATGAACAGGGAAACCAGAAATTCTATGTCGATCCGGCAGTATTTACTATCCAAAGGTACAACTTTTTTGACAAAAATAATTCATCAGTAGTTGAGGTATATTATTCAAATTACCAGGAAGAATCGGCTGCCGGAAAAATTGTAAATTTCCCTGCAACAATAAAGATAAACAACCCATCGAAGAAACAGTCAGTATATGTTGATTATGTTAATAAACAAA
The DNA here is from genome assembly GCA_025451455.1 of Ignavibacteria bacterium. Taxonomy (GTDB): domain Bacteria; phylum Bacteroidota; class Ignavibacteria; order Tepidaquicellales; family OLB5; genus OLB5. The sequence continues at coordinate 14,206 of JANWKI010000103.1, read as the reverse complement.
TAAACAAGAAAGACCTTTCTTTCAGAATGAAGATTCCGGGTTCAGCAAAAATTATCAGGTGGGAATGAACATTTATCAAAAATATCTTATAATAGCTATTGCACTGTTGAGCTTTACAGGAGCAACTTATGAAGAGATTCTAATTGATAAGAAAAAACAGTCAGATATTCTTGAAAAGGATTTAATAGACGCAAAAAATCAGATCAGCAAATTATCCGGCGGACTATCGGGAATTCGCAATGAAATTGACAGTCTTGATTCTGAAATAAACGCAATAAATAATTTTCTGAAATCATACGAAAAAGAAATTTACCTCTCACCGGAAGAAATAACAAAGGAAACCATTGCTGTAATAACACTTAATAAGGAAGTTGAAAGGATGCAGGATAGTTTCAGGAAGAAGATTGTCAGTCTTTATAAACACGGTGAATATTACGAGCTTGAATTGCTTCTCAGTTCAAAAACACCCAATGAGTATTTAAGACGCAATCAATATCTTCAGAAATTTTCGCAATACAGGAAAAAAGAGCTGCGTGATCTCAGTGCGAAAAAATACCTGCTTGGGGAAAAGAAAAAGATGCTTACACTCTCAACTTCATCACAGAGGTTTTATGTTGAATCCAAAAGAAATGACAGAACTCTTTTGGAAAATAAATTAAAAGATGTTAAGACCAGATTAAATACTGTTGAAAGTCAAATCAGCCGGATCGGGTACAAGGCGGCAAGGTTTGAATCTGAGTTAAACAATGTGAAGAATTTCATCAGTAATTTTGAAAGCAATAAGGAAAGTTTTAAAGATGTTAAGCTCAGCAGGATTAACTATGAATCCGGTGATCTAAATACTGTTAAGGGAAATCTGAATTTACCGGTTGATATTGGACTTATCAATACTGATTTCGGAAATATTACTGATAACGGGACCGGGAACATTTCTTTTAATAACGGGATTGATCTATCCATTTCCAAAGGCTCCAAAGTATATGCAATTGCAGGTGGTACAGTAAGTATGATCGCTGAAGCTCCTTATTATGGCAAAGTGATAATCATCACCCATCAAAATGGATACAGGTCAGTATACGCTTCTTTGAGCGAGATAAATGTCAATATCGGAGATACCATTAAACTGAACCAGGTAATAGGTAAAACCGGTTTTACACTGGAAGGCCAGTCTTTACATTTTGAGCTTTGGTTAAACGGGACACCTCTGAATCCCGTAGAATGGCTAAAATTTTAATCAAATACCTGCTGTTTTCAGTGGTTTTTAATCAGAAAATGTTACCCTTACACACAGAATTCCTAAATTGATTTTGGTTTAAATTCTTATTAATTTTGTAAATTCATTGATGAAATTTGGCAAAAAATGGCGGAAAATAAGGGCATTTTTGATAAAAAAGATGCTAAAAAGCCGTCAGAGTTCCTTAAAGTCTCTAAATCTTATGCATCAGGGTGGAGATATGCCGAATATGCGTTTCAATACGGAATGTCTATTGTTCTTTGTTCATTAATAGGTTACTGGCTGGATAACTGGCTCAATACTGGTAATATGCTGTTCATTATTGGTGTGCTCATAGGCTCGGTTGGAGGTTTTATTAACTTGCTGAGAGGTTTGACCGTTAAAAAGCCCTCTAAAGATAAAGATGACAAATAAAGTTTCAGAGTTGAGTTTTATTAAGCACGTTATTATATCCAGTATCATTGTATTTGTTATTGCAGTATATCCTGTATATATCTATGCTGATAAGCTCCGGATCTACTCTATACTCTGCGGATACATTATTGGACTTATAAATGCCATATTAGGATACAAACTGAATAAATTAGCATTCAGCAGGTCCGTTAAAAGTTTTATGGTAATTGTTTTTGGCGGAATGGGTATCAGAATTTTGATAATTGCTTTGCTTCTCATGGTTCTGCTGTATGCTGCAAAGCTTGATGAAGTTTCACTTGTTGCCTCTGTATTTTTCTTTTATATACTCTTTGCTGTACTTGAAATTAATTATTTGCACAGAAGTCAGATTCAAACCAAAAAAGAACTGTCACCATCTTAAAACAATTTTTGCGGCAGTTTTAACTCAATAAGAAAACAAATTAAAAAGATCATCGCTTAATGACAATTCTCACCGGCTTTTTACAATCGGATTCGCTGACAAAACTCACAGAAGCTTCTCCTAAAGAAGACAACAGCTGGATAATTGAGCATGTTTCGAACCATGTATTATTAAAGATCCCTCCTATTCATATAGGCAGCTTCACCCTTGATTTATCCATATCTATGCATATACTTATGATGCTGGTCTCTGCTGTACTGTTGGTAATTATCTTAACATATGCCGCCGCAGGCAACAGAAAGAAAAAACATCCCTCAAAACTTGGAAACTTTATCGAAATATTAATACTGTTTGTAAAAGATGACATTGTAATACCCTCAATGGGAAAAGTTGGCGCAAATTTTCTCCCTTTTTTCCTTACGCTTTTCTTTTTCATTCTTTTTATGAATTTCCTGGGGTTAATCCCTTTTATGCATACTGCATCAAGCAATATCAGCGTAACAGCTGCGCTTGCGCTGATAACTTTTGCAATGACGCAAATTCTCGGAATAAAGAACAACGGTTTTTTCGGGTACTTTAAAGGCCTTGTGCCGCATGGTATACCAATATTCGTGCTGCCTATTATGATCATAATCGAGTTCCTGGGATTACTTACAAAACCGTTTGCATTGGCTATTCGTCTTTTTGCCAACATGACAGCCGGCCATATTGTTATCCTTGCATTTATCAGCCTGATATTTACACTTGGTTATGCGATAATTCCCGTTTCAATAGCGTTTTCACTTTTCATTTACCTGCTTGAGCTCCTTGTAGCATTTTTGCAGGCATATATTTTCACAATGCTCTCCGCGCTCTTTATCGGAATGGCTATTGAACAGGAACATTAATCATTATAAATTATAAATAACTCACCACAATAAAATATACAATAAATAAGAAAGGATTAAATTAAAATGAATTTAGCAGCATTGGCAGCAGGTATAGGAGCAGGCCTTGCAGTAATAGGAACAGGAATCGGTATCGGCAAGCTCGCAGCATCAGCTCTTGAAGCTATAGGCAGACAGCCGGAAGCAACAGGTGATATCAGAACAACTATGATCATCGCGGCAGCTCTGGTAGAAGGTGTTTCTCTTTTTGCGCTTGTTATCTGTTTCATTTTACAGGGAAAATAATTCAGCTATTCCCCGAAAGTACCGGGGATTTACGGCTTTTCTATTTAAATTTTACTAAAATTCTTAAATTAAGGATTATAATATGCACATAGCTAATATTTTTTTAGCGAAGTTTTACAATATTATATTGTTTGTGAGTTCGGAAACAGGCGAGAAAAAAGATACACTGCTCTCTGTTGAACCCGGACTCATTATCTGGACAATTTTAATATTTACCATTCTCCTTCTTATACTTAAGAAGTTCGCATGGAAGCCGCTGCTAAAATCTCTCAACGATAGAGAACAGGGCATTAAAGATTCCATTGCAAGAGCCGAGCACCTGAACCAGGAGGCTGAAAAGATCCTTGCAGAAAACAAGGTTATGCTTGCAAAAGCAGATGAGGAATCCAGAAAAGTAATAGCAGAAGGAAAAGAATATGCTGAAAAGATACGGAATGAGCTTATCAGCAAGACAAAAGACGATACTGCAAGAATGATAAGCCAGGCAAAGGGCGAAATTGAAAGAGAAAAAGTGGGCGCGCTCAATTCATTAAAGGATGAAATTGCAAACCTGGCAGTACAGGCAGCCGGAAAAATAATTGATGAGAACCTTGATGCCGCTAAACAGAAGAAGTTAATTGAGAGCTTTATAAACAAGATTCCGCAGAACTGATAACGGAAGAAACAAGCACAGGCAAAACAGTTAAATGAAAAACAGCAAATCCTCAAGAAGATATACGTTAGCACTTTACCAGATAGCACTGGAGAAGAATTCCGCTGAAATAATTAAGAAAGATTTTGCAGATATTCAGCGCTCTATTGCTGCATCACGTGAGCTTTCCAATTTTTTGGCTGCGCCTATTATCAGTACTGTAAAAAAATCGGAAATAATTGAGGCAATGTTTTCCGGCAAAGTTAATGAACTGACACTTAAGTTTCTGAAACTCCTCTGCGATAAAGGCAGAATTCAAAACCTTGGGGAGATTGCGGAAGATCTGCTGAACCTTATGAACGAAAAACAGGGTATAGTAATAGCAAAAGTAAAGACCGCAGTTGAAGTAACTGAAAAAGAAAAGACTTCAATTACCGCAAAACTGAAACAATATACAGGGAAAGATATTACTGCTTTTTATACTGTTGATCCTTCTATCAAAGGCGGATTCATAGCCCAGGTTGAAGACAGGATAATTGACGCAAGCATACTAAGGCAGCTTGAGCTGCTGAAGGAAAAATTCGCACAGGGAACTTTTAACAATTGAGAAAAAAAATAATTATAAATAATATCATAACGAAATGGCTGAAGTAAAACCAGATGAAGTATCGGCGATACTTCGAAAACAATTATCAGGATTTGAAAAAGAAGTAGATATTTATGAAGTCGGAACGGTTGTGCAGATCGGTGACGGTGTTGCGCGTGTTTACGGCTTAACGAAATGTATGGCAAGCGAACTTATCGAATTCCCGCACGGTGTATTCGGCATGGCGCTTAACCTCGAAGAAGATAATGTAGGCTGTATTTTGTTTGGCGATTACACAAAGGTAAAAGAAGGCGACCAGGTTAAACGCACAGGCAGGGTTGCATCCATGCCGGTTGGCGAGGCTATGATAGGCAGGGTTATTAACCCCCTTGGACAGCCTGTTGACGGCAAAGGCCCTATAACAACCAATCAGTACCTGCCTATTGAAAGAAAAGCATTGGGTGTAATTGCAAGGCAGCCGGTAAAAGAGCCCCTGCAAACGGGTATTAAGGCTATTGATTCCATGATACCTATCGGAAGAGGCCAGAGAGAGCTTATCATTGGTGACAGGCAAACAGGAAAAACAGCTGTTGCAGTCGATACGGTCATTAACCAGAAAGGCAAAGGTGTTTTTTGCATTTATGTTGCTATCGGCCAGAAGCAATCCACTGTTGCCCAGGTAGTTGCCAAGTTCGAGGAAACAGGTGCAATGGAGTTTACCACAGTAATTACTGCAGCAGCCGCTGATCCCGCTCCGATACAGTTTTTAGCTCCCTATTCAGGAGCAACACTGGGTGACTTCTTCCGTGAGTCAGGAAGACACGCTCTGTGTATCTATGATGACCTTTCCAAACAGGCTGCAGCTTACCGTGAGGTATCGCTTCTTCTAAGAAGGCCGCCCGGACGTGAAGCTTACCCGGGTGACGTATTTTACCTGCACTCAAGACTGCTTGAAAGAGCATCAAAGCTGAGTGATGACTTAGGGGGCGGAAGCCTGACTGCACTCCCGATTATTGAAACCCAGGCGGGCGACGTATCCGCATATATCCCGACTAACGTAATTTCCATTACAGACGGGCAGATATACCTGGAGCCAAACCTGTTCAATTCAGGTGTAAGGCCCGCTATTAATGTAGGTATTTCTGTATCGCGTGTGGGAAGCAGCGCGCAGATCAAAGCAATGAAAAAAGTTGCGGGTTCATTGAGATTGGATCTTGCACAGTACAGGTCGCTTGAAGCGTTTACAAAATTCGGGTCCGATCTTGATAAGGCAACACTTCAGCAGCTTACAAGAGGCGCAAGGCTGGTTGAGATCCTTAAGCAGGGTCAGTACAACCCCTACCCTGTTGAAAAGCAGGTTTCTATTCTGTATGCAGGCGCAAACGGTTACCTTGATGAAATACCGCTCAGTGAAGTAAAAAGATTTGAGAAGGAATTCCTTGAACTGATGGAATTAAAGCATAAGGATATTCTCAGCTCAATTGCTTCAACCGGTGACTTAAGCCAGGAAATCTCGGCTAAGTTAAAGCAGATACTCGATGATTTCACGAATAATTATAAAGTATCCGTAAAATAAATAATGGCAACACTCAGAGAGTTACGGGACAGGATAGGGAGTATTAAAAATACTCAGAAGATCACGAGCGCTATGAAGATGATAGCCTCGGTCAAATTCCGCAAGGCGCAGCAGAATGTTATTGCAGCAAGGCCTTATGCACGGAAGATCAGCGATATCCTCCGCAACCTTATCCCGACAATTGAAAGCTTTGATAATGACCTTTTGAAACAGCGTGAAATTAAGAAAATTTGCGTTGTAATAGTTGCTGCTGATAGAGGACTTTGCGGAAGCTTTAATACTAACCTTCTGAAAACCGCAAATGCAATAATCAGTGAAAAGTACGATGAATACCTGAAGAACCATGACCTGACAATTTTCCCCATCGGAAGAAAGGCGTATGATCATTTCTTTAAACGCAATTATGACCTGTATGCAAAGGCTACAAATATTTTTGACAGGCTCGATTTTACCTCGGCACAGAATGTTGTTAAAGAACTGATTACCGGTTATAAAGAAAAGAGATTTGATAAAGTTGTAATTATTTATAATGAGTTTAAATCAGTAGTACAGGCAAAAACGATTGAAGAGCAATTTCTGCCGGTTCCTCCGTTTGAAGCCGTTGAAGGCGAAAAACATAAAGTATCAAATTACATATTTGAGCCTTCAAGCGAAGAAATAGTTGAACACCTTCTGCCAAGACATTTAAATACGCAGATATGGCGCGTACTGCTTGAATCGTTTGCTTCCGAGCAGGCGGCAAGAATGACAGCGATGGATGCAGCTACAACCAATGCCAACGACCTCCTTGTATCACTGAATTTGACCTATAACAGGGCAAGGCAGACAAAGATAACCACCGAAATACTTGAAATTGTCGGCGGTGCAGAAGCACTAAGCGAAGCATAATAGCAAATTATAGAATCAGAAAAGGCGTTCAGTAGTAATATTGAGCGCCTTTTCTGTATATGTTCAATCTAAACCAGCCTGGTATTTAAGACCTGGCAGGTTTAAGTGTACTTCACAATAAGGGATTGAAATTGATTTTGCTATATTTGTAAGATGGAACCTGATAATAACCTGAAATACTTCCGAATATTCCCTCTTGGTGAGGGATTTGAAGTATGGGTTGGAAAACACTCCGAGGCAAATGACCTGCTCTCGTTCAAATATACAAAACAAAATGACCTGTGGTTCCATGTAAGAGGTACAAGCGGCTCGCATACAATTCTAAAGCTCCCCGGGGATTTTGACGGAGTTATTCCGAAAGATTATATCAAATCAGCTGCGGAAATTTGCGCATTTTACAGCAAAGCAAAGAATGCTAAGAGTGTTCCTGTGGCATATACTGAAGGGAAAAATGTTGGTAAATACAAAGGAGCAGCTTCCGGAAGTGTCGTAATAAGAGGTGAAAAGTTGATCAAAGTTCAGCCGAAAATACCGGAGTGATTCCTAAAAATCATTAATAAGCTTATTGATCTGTATTTCTACTTCGCTTATTTTGCTTTCCAGCGCCTCTTTGCGCTCGGGTTTTATCTTTAGAAGGTAAGTGTAGGCTTCCATTGCATCGAAATAATTACCCTGCTTCGCAAAGATATCGGCAAGAGTTTCGGTGATTATCTTTACTTCAAACTTATTTTTTAATCTCTTCTTTTCATATTTCGGCTTCGAGGCATCCTTCCTGAAAAAATGAGGCGATTCAAACACTTTCCTGAAATCCGCGTAATCATTTGACTCTTCGATGGCTTCTAGGTCAAGCCTGTCCTGTGTTAATTCTTCAATTTCATAGCTCGGGAATAGATTGTAGTTGTAGTCATAATCATTGTACACGGGAGCCTTAAAATCCAGCTTAGGCACTACATCTTCTTCATGCTTTCTTGATACCTCAGTTTTTGTCAGGTCAGAAGCAATATCAAGATATTTTTTGGCAATAGCCATTTCAGGGTGATCGGCAAGTATTTTCTCAAATATTCTTTTTGCATCCATAAAATACCTGTTTGAAAGGTACGCCTTGCCCATCAGAAGCTGCGCTGTTACATAATCCGGGTAAAACTTCAGGCCCGATTGCAGGAGCTCGATTGCTTCGGTGATATTCCCGTTTATCAGGTAATAGTTAGCCAGCTTAACAAATTCAGGAGTTAAAGGATTATTCCTGATCTTGTCTTCGAGCTTCTGTATCAAATATTTTATTATGTCTGTATCTACCAACTCAGTCCGTTACTGTTTTGAGATTATTTTATACTGCCTGCTCAACAACTTTTTTATTTGTATCAATTACATGCTTAATACTTAAGTATGCCACAAGCCCGAAACCGAAAGTAAACATCAGCTGGAACGGGATTGCCGAGATCTGCAGTGTAACAACCGATACAACCACGCATGCAAAACTGTACAGGGCAACTATCGATTCAAGAATTACGGAGAACTTCACAAACTTCTTGTGTACATATTTTTTATCATGCCATTTATCTGTATCGCCTTCAATTCCGTACTTGGGAGTGCGTACAAACTCTGATTTTTTGTTTATCAATGCTTCAAATACTGCTTTTGTGTTATTGATAGCAAATCCCATGCTTCCCGCCATAAATACAGGAAAAAGGATTATCCTTGAGCGCCAGTCCTCGTAAACATCTTTCTGCGAGTACAAATAAAATAAAAATGATGCAATAAAGGCAAGCACAAAAACAGACATGAACATAAAGTAAGTATCATACAGCCCTGTATTCTTTATGAGGACAATGGGCATATTTAAAAGGCATGCAAGAAGAATGAACGGAAAAACAATATTATTTGTAAGATGAAATGTACACATTATCTTTGTCTTAAAAGGAATGCCGGACCTCCAGACCCTGAAAAGCATTTTCTTAGCAGTTTCAATTGCTCCCTTTGTCCAGCGGAACTGCTGAGATTTTAGCGAATTTATCTCCGATGGGACCTCCGAAGGTGTTGTAAAATCAGTAAGATACTTGAATTTCCACTCTCTTAGCTGTGCACGGTACGAAAGGTCTAAGTCCTCGGTGAGTGTATCCGCTTCCCAGTTGCCTGCATCAAAGATACACGCCTTGCGCCAGATTCCGCTTGTACCGTTGAAGTTAATGAAGTACCCTGCCTTATTCCTTACCTGCTGTTCAAGCACAAAATGCCCGTCGAGAGCAAGAGCCTGTATTTGGGTCACCAGAGAATAAGCCCGGTTAAGGTGTTCCCATCTTGTCTGTACCATCCCGATATTCGGATCTTTGAAAAATGGAAGTACTATCATCAGGAAATTTTTGCGGGGAATAAAATCAGCATCAAATATAGCGACAAATTCTCCCTTTGCTGTTTTTAATCCCTCTTTCAATGCACCTGCCTTATATCCACTTCTGTCATCTCTGTGAATATGCTGTATATCAAATCCACGAAGCTGGTATTCCTTAACAATGTTATCAACAATTGCCACAGTCTCATCGGTTGAATCATCGAGCACCTGAATTTCCAGCTTATCTATCGGGTAATCTATCTCGCAGGTAGTTTTGATGAGCCTTTCAATAACATACATTTCATTGTAAATAGGCAGCTGTATTGTTACAAGCGGGAAACTGCTCAGCACACCCGTCAAATCATCGCGTTTGTTCCTGTGTTTTAGGTAATAATATATCATTATGAAACCATGTGATCCGTAAGTAAACAAAATTATGAGTGACCCTATATAGGTAAACAGTATTACTTTTTCCAAAATATTATTTCAACCTCTTATTGATTTTCTTCTGTTCTGATTATAAAATATACTTTCTTCAAAATCTTATATTAATTTCAGTTAAAAATTTACCAGTTCGAAATTACTTCAAGCAGAATATCATCTGTGATCTTATCCTCAGCTGACCTTATGCCTTCATCACGCTTGGAAAATCCTCCTTCTGAGCTGTCATACTCTCACCAGTTCGAAAAATCTTTTTTCCAGATGCTTTTTTTTGTTTTCAGATTTAAAAATTCAACGGAAAGAACTAGTGTAACTTTCCTTTTTGATACCTGTTCATTCCCTGTAACAACCATGGCTTCGTCAGTCACTGTTTTAATTATACATTCAAGCGACCCGTCGGCCCTGGTCTTATCGGCGTATTCAAGCGTATTATCTTTGATAAATTTATTTTTCAGAATAAGCGTCATTTCCTCGCCAAGTGTTGGCAGGCCGAATGAACTTTCATCCCTGAAATTCAGAATAAAAATAGTTTTAATTCCTTCAGGCGGTGAGGCTCCCTTAAAGCTGTAATTGCAGGAAAAAATACCACAGGCAAAACCGATCATTAATAAATATTTCACGGGTTTAATATACTTTGCCATTTTTCAGCCCGTAAAGTTTAAATTTCCTGTAAAGTGTCCGGTTGCTTATCTTAAGCTTATCAGCTATTTTATTTATGTTTCCCTGGTATTTTTTAAAGTAATATGTCAGGAGCTCCTGCTCAAACTCATCGAAGGTAATGTTATCAATTTTTTCATCACTCACATAAAACCCGTTTTCAGGTTCATTTGAGGACTTCATATCTTCCATTGCCGAAAGCTGGTGTTTGATATCCATTATGTCCTTTTTAAGCTCAAAAAGCGCACCGAATAACAATTGTCTTTCGTCCTGCTGTTTATAACCGTTAATATGAGCTGGCAGGTACTGGTCCTGTTTGGGAATGTTTAAATGTTTAAGAACATCGTTAAGCTCAATTTTCTTATCACGGTTCAGGGTTATGATGCTTTCGGCAAAATTCCTAAGCTCCCTCACGTTCCCCGGCCAGTCATAACCGGTAATATAATCCATTGCACCGGCAGCCATTCCCTTGAAATCGATCGAGTTCCGGCTGCAAAACTGATCAACAAAATAATTAAAGAATATCCTGATATCTTCTTTTCTTTCTCTGAGAGGCGGAATATTGATATTGATAGATCTTAACCTGTAATACAGGTCTTCACGGAAGGAATTGTTATCAATGAGCTGTTCAAGATTCTTATTTGTTGCGGCAATTATTCTAACATCAACTTTCTCCGGTTTCGTGCCGCCAACTTTCATGTATTCGCCGTTTTCTATCACCCTGAGGAATTTGACCTGTGTCTGCAGAGGCAGCTCGCCAATTTCATCAAGGAATATTGTCCCGCCATCAGCAGCCTCGAAATATCCCTTCCTGCTTTCAACCGCTCCGGTAAATGAGCCTCTGACGTGCCCGAAAAGCTCGCTTTCAATTATTCCTTCCGGTATTGCCCCGCAGTTAACCGTTATGAAGGGTTTGCCGCTGCGCTTGCTTAAGCGGTGAATTTCCGTTGCAACAACTTCCTTGCCAACTCCGCTCTCGCCGGTTATCAGAACCGTAACATCTGTAGGTGCGACCTGTTTTATTATTTCCCTTAACTCAACTATAGGGATTGAATTACCAAGTAATTCGCTGTTATTTGCTGTACCTGTTTCCAATTTATTTTGCAGTCCTAAAAATCAGTTTTGAATCACGGCAGAGTTCTTTAGTTATCATGAACTATCTCACCAAACAACGTTGCAGAATTTGCCTTTGTTACATGTACTGATACTTTGCTGCCTGCCGGTGTTCCGTTCTTTGGAATTATTACCGTCTTGTTTCCGTCAGTTCTCCCGAAGAGCATCTTATCTGATTTCTTGCTTATTCCTTCGATAATAATTTCGAAGTTTTTGCCAACGGTCAGCAGGTTTTTCTTTTCGGAAATATCTCTTTGCAGCTCTACAATTTCAACAAGCCTGCGTGTTTTTGTCATTTCATCAATATCATCTTCCATACTCCATGCTTTTGTCTTCTCCCTCGGTGAATACTTGAACATATATGCTCCGTCGTACTCTACTTCTTTCATCAGATCCAGCGTCATCCTGTGTTCTTCTTCGGTTTCAGTGCAAAACCCTGTGATAATATCAGTCGAAAGAGATACATCGGGTATGATCTTCTTTATGCTGTCCATTATTGAAAGATAATGCTCGACAGTATATTCACGTTTCATGAGGTCAAGTATCCGGTTTGAACCTGACTGAACCGGAAGGTGTATGTAATTGCACAGATTTTCAAATTCTGCAATTGTTTCGATAAGCTTCAGCGAGAGGTCCTGCGGATGGCTGGTTGTAAACCTTATCCTCATTTCAGGCGCTGCAATTGCGCATGTTCTCAGCAGATCGGCAAAATCATTATCCCCGCTTTTGTATGAATTAACATTCTGGCCAAGCAAAGTAACATCTCTGAAGCCGTCAAGCCAAAGCTGCTGAATTTCCTTTGCAACGCCCTCAAGCTCACGGCTGCGCTCCCTGCCTCGAGTAAAGGGCACAACGCAGTAACTGCAGAACTTATCGCACCCTCGCATAACTGATATCCATGCAGCAATGCCTTCTTTACGGATAGGCATAATATCCTCATAGGTTTCAACTCTGGAGAGCCTGACAGCCATACCTTTTTCTCCGTTATCGATAAGGTTATCGATAAGCGAAGGGAGTTTTCTGTATTCATCGGGGCCCAGCACAAGATCAACAACACTTTTCTTTGAAAGCAAGCCGCTTTTCAGCCGTTCAGCCATACAACCTATAATACCTACCACTAACGCCGGATTCTTTTTCTTATACTTCTTTAATTCATTTAATCTCTGGTAAACTTTATATTCGGCATTTTCTCTTATGCTGCAGGTGTTCAGCAGTATGATCGCGGACTCATTAATATTCTCAGTAATATCATAACCATTTTTGCCCATAATGCCGTTCACTATTTCAGTATCGGCATAGTTCATCTGGCAGCCGTAAGTTTCCACATAAAGCTTCCTGTCCGGTTCAACTGTATCAGCTGATCTTTCCGTAAGACTTTCCAGCGGAATATATTTTTCTCTGATTAAATCTTTCAATTGAGGATTATGCGGTTATTTTTCAAGCTGATACTTTTTCCTTCGAAAGCAGGAGATCTTTTATTATCGATGAAACTCCCTTAACATCCATTTTAAGATCAGCAAATAACTCATCCGGCGTACCGTGTTCAACAAATTTATCGGGCAGGCCGTGAACTATAACATCCACATCGTGAATTTTCTGCTGATTCATGAATTCCAAAACCGCAGAGCCAAAACCCCCGGTAATAACATTATCTTCCAAAGTTAAAACTTTTTTATGACGGCTGAATACATCTTTGAGTAGTGCAGAATCAAGCGGTTTTACAAATCTTGCATTTACAACTTCAATATTAATATTTTCGGCAGCAAGTTCAGTGCGTGTTTTGATTGCAATATTCACCATACTCCCAATTGCAATTATCGCCGCATCTTCACCTTTTTCTATTATTTCTCCTTTGCCGATCGGTATCTGTTCAAATGGTTTCTGGTCAACACCAAGAGCATTTCCTCTCGGGTAACGGATCGCTATCGGGCCTTTCTTATACAAAGTAGCAGTGTATAACATATTCCTCAATTCCTGTTCATCCTTGGGAGCCATTATAACAACCCCCTGAATGCACCTGAAATAGCTCAGGTCAAGTGAGCCGTGGTGAGTGGGGCCGTCTGCTCCGACAATTCCCGCCCTATCCATTACAAATATGACCGGCAGCTTCTGAATTGCGCAGTCATGAATTATCTGGTCATATGCCCTTTGCAGAAATGATGAGTATATTGCACAAACCGGGGTGAAGCCTTCAGTTGCCATACCTGCAGCGAAAGTAACGGCATGCTGCTCAGCTATACCAACATCAAAATATCTTTCAGGCATAGCTTTTTGCAGTATATCCAAACCGGTTCCGTCAGGCATCGCAGCGGTTATCCCGACTACTTTTTCGTTATCCCTGCATATCTCAACCAGGGCTTCACCGAATATTTTTGTATAAGGCGCTGCGCCCCCGGACTTCTTCAATGCTTCGCCGGTTGTTTTATCCCAGGGGGTAGATGCATGAAATTTCTGGTAGTGGTCTTTTGCAGGTTTATACCCGTGGCCTTTTTCAGTTACCACATGCAGCAAAATGGGTCCGCTGAAATCTTTTATTTCTTCGAGTATCTTTACAATATTTACGATATTATGACCGTTTATCGGGCCAAAATACCTGAACCCCAGGGCTTCAAAAAGCATACCCGGGGTAACAACACCCTTCAAACCGCCTTCGACTTTTGAGGCAATATTTCTCAGCCTGTCGCCAATTTTTTTATCAAGCTTGCCGGTTGCATCCCAAACGTAATTCCTGAACTTATTGTATGACGGGTTTGCAAGGAATTCAT
>JANWKI010000102.1 GCA_025451455.1 Ignavibacteria bacterium | reverse complement strand
CCGTCGGCCTTATTATGAATGTGAATTTGCCGATCTTTTCTCTTACCGTCCGGTGCATTTTTGGTTTTACCGATAAGTTATAGGTAAAGAGAAATAGAAATTTTCTGATTAATTTTTTGATAATATTGCGTTAAGTTTTACCTAGATATCAGCTTTAATCTACAAACATAATAAACTTTTTATTATATAAAGTTACCATAACACAGGAACTTAGAAAAAACTAAATAAACAATTTTATCTTTCAAAAAGCCGGGAGAGGCATTAATCCCGCAAAGGCGCAAAGAACGCAAAGTTGACAGAACAAAAAAGAAATATAGAGGGAGTTGTTTACCTGAGTGAACTCAAAGGTTCATTTGAAGGAATATATTCTAAGCTGCGTAAAAGTGAAGGCAGAGAATATGATGATGCTGCAGTGAAAAATCTCCCTTTAATCGAAAAAAACCACAGGCATTTTAATGAATGGAAAATAAGAGACCGGTCTTCAGAGATGCTTTGCACTTACATCGGGAAACAAAATACTTCAAAAAAAATACTGGAACTTGGCTGCGGAAACGGATGGCTGACAAAGAGGCTTTCGGAAATTGAAAACACGGAAGTTTGGGGTTTGGATGTTAATACTGCAGAACTCAGGCAGGCCGCAAGAGTATTCTGCTCAAAAGAAAATATTGTGTTTGCCTGTGGCGATATATTTAAAATTGACACGGAAAAGCTCAAAGTAAAATTTGATTACATCATAATGCCCGCAGTGCTTGCATATTTTGCGGAGCCTGCGAAACTTATCGAGCATCTGAGGGAGTTTTTAAATCCCGGGGGAGAAATGCATATTATTGACAGCCCCTTTTATAATGATCCCGGTGCAGCAAGGGGACGCTCTCAAAAGTATTTTGAATCTCTTGGCTGCGGCGAAATGATAAAATATTACCATCACCACAATCTTGATGTATTGAGTGAATTTGAATATAAAATATTGTACGATCCGGGCAAAATATTTAACAGGTTCAAAAGATTTATTTCTTCGGCAGATTCACCCTTTTACTGGATCAAAATAACCCGTTGAAAATAATGAACGAATTTCTCAGAACCTGTCAAGCAGGGCATTCTTTGGTGATGTGTAAAGAGTGCATACACATTCTTTGCATCTCACAGGTTTCATTTTCTTTACCTGTTTACGTGTATCCATAATTGATGGCGTATTTATTAGTTCGCTAAATGAGCTCTTCCTTATATTACCGAAAGAAGGAAGGAAGAAACACGGATGAATATCTCCCGTTGAAGTAATGACGGCAGAGACCATCGGCGCATTGCATAGGTTTTTCGGGAATGGCATACTTCCGCCGGATATAAGGGCATCGTAATAATCAGCTATATGGTGAAGCTTCCCAGGCGATTCTGAAATCAGTCCCGAAGCAAATTCCTTTTCATATTTAACAGCAAGAAGGTCTATAATGGTTCTCAGTTCTATGATCTCGGCGGGATTCAGGGCTATTCTGCTTTCATCCTCAACTGCCCCGCGGGTATCACGCCCATAGGCATCGGAGGAAACATCGGCTGCAAGAAAAGAAATGCGGTTTATCCCTGTATGCTTTGTGAGTTCTATCAGACCTTCGAGCTCGCGGAAATTCTGCTTCTGAAGCACTGTGCGTATGGATACTTCGGGTCTGTTTTCTGAAGCAAGAGTTTTTGCAATACCTCTTAATATTATCTCAAATGAGTTTACTCCCCGTATTTTATTATGAGTATCCGGATTTGCACCGTCCACTGATACAATTATTTCAGTGAAATACTGTTTTATGTCATCAATTCTTTTTTCCAGCAGCAGGCCGTTAGTGAGAAGTGTTTGCTTCACTCCATACTCTGCAAAAACTTTGCATATTTCCGGGAAATCCCGCCTTAAGAGAGGTTCGCCCCCGGAATAAACGATGTGTTTGAGTCCATACTGGGCCAGAGTACCTGCAAGGTTTTCAATTTCCTCAAATGAAAGCTCTCCCGGTAGCGCCTGGCGGTATGAGCATGTAACACATTTTAAGTTGCAGCCTTCCGTAACATATATAATCACTATCGGAAGCGTGCGCGTATTACTTGAAATTGTATTTAAGAATGCTTTGATGTTCATCAGGATTCAAAATTAACTATTTGAGAAGAATAATAAAGTGAGAAAGCGGAGGCTGATCAAATCTTCCGGGAATGTCATCGTAGAGACGTCCCGTTGGGACGTCTGTTTCTATATTTCAGGGAGACCTCTATTTGCGGTGTCTGTTTCCAATTTTCAGGGAAACGTCTCACCGAGACGTCTCTACGGTTAATTCATATGCTGATATAATTATGAGCAGCACTGCTCCGTACAGTCTGGGATAGCCAAACAGGTAAAAGGGAAAACCCGCCGGCTGCAATGACCTGAAATCAAACGGCGCGGCAAGTAAAATAAGCGAGATAATAAATATGGTTATCCATGATTTTCTCTCCTGCAGAAGCAGATACTTTACAGTCAGGTATATTAGCGGTAAATAAAGCACAGAATTATAATCCTCAGCTATCGGCGCGAAGATAACATTTAAGGCAATTGAAATTGTAAACAATGTTAACACGCCGGTCTCTCTGTATTTTTTTGAAAATAAAAATAATACAAGTATACCTGATATCTGAACAACCCAGTAAATAAGCAGGGGAGAGATATTAAATAATGCATTCGGATTTTTTATCTCATTGAAAACCATCATATGCCCCAAAAAACTGTTGAGTGTCTGGTATGCAGTATTGGATGCATCGGCATTGAGTCCAAGCACGGAAATTGTATTTTGATAGTACATCTGCCAGCTTGTAAAATGAACGATGGGCAGAGTGATGAGCACCACAATTCCCGTAACTATTACAGTGGTTGAAAATTCCTTATATCTTTTGGAAAAAAGCAAAGCCACGAGTGGGATAACTCCATAGCCTTTATATAAAAATAGCATAGCAAGCGGAATTGAGATCAGCCATAGGTTCTCTTTCTTAAATCCGTAGATAGAAATTGAAAACAGGAGCAGCATTACTGCGTATGACTGCCCCAGATTGATATTATAATACAGCGGGTAGAAAAGAAAAGTAATGCAAACAAGAAGCGGCCAAAGATTACTCCGAATAGAAATCTTAAAAGCTGAACAAAGAATAATTACTGATGCAAAAAGCGACAGCACCGAAATGATATTCCATACTATCTTTGCTGTTACAGGCTCCATCCATGCAATCGGCAGAAGAGTAAATGCGCTTGTTGGCAGGTTTGGTATATCATGGATATCACCAAGGCCATACTCCCTGCTTTTGTCGTGAAAATACATAGTGTCATAAGCATTATCTATGTTTCCCTCTGATAAAAGGAGACGCGAAAAAGTATAATGAGAGGCAAATCCGTGAGTAAGATGCGGTGACTTAACTGCCGTGTATCCAAGAAATAATAATACTGAAAGAGCGGCTGCAGCGATTAAGACTATCCTCGGTATTTTTATAAGGCCTATCAATTAATACGGAATGAAAGTTACTGATGGAGGAATATTCTTCGAAAATTCTGCCAGTTTTTGCCTCAGCATCTCCGTTCCTGATCTGTCCAGCGAATAAAAAGCAGCCGTTTCTGCGCCGCAGACGATATTGAGCTTGTTCATTTTCCATTCACCGATCTTTACCCAGTCAGCAGGCAATCCGCCGTACTGGTCGAACCAATGCTCATAAACAATTACAAACTTTACATCATTTTTTTGCGTGATCTCTTCAATTTTATCGGTATTATATGTTTTTTTCAGTTTGTATCCTGCGACATCAATATCGGCAAGTCCCCACAGGTCAACAATTCTGTTATCAGTATAATATCCAAGCATACCGATATCATTTGCGGCAATGTTCAGCCCGTTTGCATATTTATCAACAAAGGCGGCCATTTGATACTGCTGTTCATAAATGTTATTCGATGCCTGCGGCACAAGGAAGGATGATGATGCCCTGCCCGCCATTGATAATATCATTATGACATAAATAACTGGTTTAAGTTTGTAATAAATGGGTGCCATGTTCTTATCTTCTCCTTTAATGCACAGAATATGTTCATAAATATAAACATAAAGGACAATTACACCCATTGCAACAAGGTATGCCTCATAGCGGAAGAACCAGCCTGTCTGCGCAAAGGTCATATGCACGGCGTAAACGGAGATGAAGATAATAAGCATGACGGTTTTTTGTGTCAACGGTTCTTTACGGTTTTTGAAGATGGTAACGGCAGAAAATATCATTGCAGGCAAAAGAAAAATTATATCCGGCTCAAGAGTTCTTTTTATAGCGCGGGGTATGATCTTAAGTATTTCAACCGTGGATAGATCAAGAATCTTGCTTTTAACAAGCACGGGGTTAGGTAAAAAATACCAGCCATGAGATGAGGAAATAATTCCGTAAATAATTATAGGGAGAGCACCTGCAAGCAATATCAACAAAGCAGGTAAATATTTTTTCTTTACGGCAAGAAATACTGAAACTGCAAGCACAAGGAAGACATCCTCATAACGCAGCCCTGTCAATAGAGCCGCAATCAGGATTAACCAAAGAACACCGCCGGGGCTTTTCTCTCCGGAAACAATTAGTTTTGCGCCCATGTAAACGAAAAGCAATGTGAAGGCAATTTGTGCAGAATGCTCCATGCCTGTAAAAAGCAGTGCCGTTAGCGGCGAAGTGAAGAGAAATATCAATAGAACAGCGAAAGAATATTTTTTGATGCCGGATTTATACAGAATATAGTATGCTGCGCAAATTGCAAGAAATCCAAACAGCAGGTTTAATATAAATGGGGTATAAACATTTATTCCGAATATCAGGTAAACACCCGATATTGCCAATGACCAAAGCGGAGAAGAAGCAGCCGAGGAAAAATCCATTTTGTTTGCAGCCCAATGACCGGAAGTGACGAAATTTTTAGCAATCGTCATGTGAATATAAGGGTCATCAAGCACATAAATAAAGCGCCAATTATTGAGGTAAAGAGAAATAAGTAAAATAACGCCTGAGAATATCAGGAATATTAAAATTACACCGGCAGGTATTTTGTGGTCTTTTAACAGTTTGTTTTGAACCCCTCCCTCCGGCTTTCGCCGGAGTACTCCCCTTTAGTAAAGGGGAGACAAATTCTTACTCTTCAAATGCAAAGCCTTCGATCTCAGGCTGGCGGTAACGTAATAATTTCTGAGTCACCATGATCTCATACGGCGCAAGATAGAATGAACTCAAATATCTCCAGCTGCCCAGGATTTTGAGCACTCTTCTTTTCCAGCCTTTTATCTTAAGGTCACTGTTAGTTGGGTAATATGCATTCAAAGTCTTCTCAAAGTTGCGGATCTTCCTGAAGTGATGCGGCTTAAGCCAGGGAGTGAGCGGGTTTTTCCGCATATCAAAATTCTGCCAGCGTGGTGAGACCCATTCTTCCATTGATGCGGGATAATCAAACCCCTGAAGCTTCGAAGCCATAGACATTTCCGAATCCTCGAAATTAACAGGAGAGTAAGTGTAAATGATTATCTCACTTGCCGGATTCACCTGCTTAATTCTTTTTATAAATTTAAGGTCGTTATCTATATCCTGGTCAATATGATCTGTCGGACTTCCAAGCACGAACGAAAACTCAGGTACTATACCATACTTTTTAGATTTCTCTGCAAGTTCGATAAGTGTTTCGGCAGTCTGCGTACCGCCTTTGTGCATTAGCTTCAGTATTTCTTCGGAGCTTGACTCAGCCCCGAAAAATATCATCTTACACCCTGCAGCTGACATCATTTCCCAGGTTTCATCGGAAAATTTCATGACGGTATCAGGCCTTGCTTCGCCCCACCACCCGATGCCAAGATTCCGGATTGCTTTCGAGAAATCATACACTCGCTTTTCGGCAACAAAAAAATTATTATCATGGAATTCAACTGCGCCGATATCATACTTTTCCTTCAGGTAAATTATATCGCCTGCGGTAAGCTCTGCGCTTCTTCCCATCCACTTGCCCTTGTAAATTCCCGCGACCGCGCAGAACCCGCATAAGAACGGACAGCCGACGCTTGAGTGATATGCTACAGTCCTGGGACCCAGATAAGTTGTTGCATACTTCAGGTATTTATTCACATCAACTCTGTCATATGGCAGCCGGGGGATAAGATCAGGGTCAACGGGTTCAGCTTTTGGATTATGAAATATCTTTCCACCCTGCTTATAGGAGAGCCCCTCAATTTTGCTTAATTCTTTTGTGCCGGGTTTTGATTCAAGCGTATCTATCAAGGCGGCAAAAGAAAACTCAGCGTGGCCTTTTAAGACATAATCTATGTAATCGGATTTCAGCACAGTAATCGGGTGAAGCGATGGGAAATACCCGCCCCAGATTATCTTAATTTCCGGAAATTTTGTCTTGATCTTCTTTGAAATTGCAAAGGCGCGCTGAAGCTGAAGAGCGGGCATGACTGTGATGCCGAGATATTTAACTCCATTGGACTTAATGAGCCCGGCAATGGTATCAACTGCCTTCCGGTCGAAGTTCTCGTCTATTATATGGTAATCATACCTGCCCTCGAGGAAGGCACCGAGCGTAAGTATCGAATTAGGGACGCGAAAGCCCCATTTTGCCGATTGCGGATTAAGTAATGCTATCATAAGCCCCAAATTTAGCGAATATGTATCAATAAAAAACCCCGAAAGAAATTCGGG
>JANWKI010000101.1 GCA_025451455.1 Ignavibacteria bacterium | reverse complement strand
TGAACAAAATTATTCCTGACCCTCCATCAGTTGGTGTATTTGATACGATAATGGTGAATATTACCGGTGCTTCCAATGTGATTGACGTTAACGTTATAATAGATACATTGATACATCCATTTGATTCGGATCTTCGCTTAACTCTGCTGCATGGTTCGCAAAGCGCAGTTATTATAGATAGAGTTGGGGGCAGCGGTGATAACTTTATCAGCACTTACCTGAACGATTCCTTATCTCGTTCAATATCAGCGGGAAGCAGTCCTTTCACAGGAAAATTCAGGCCTTCTGCGCCATTGAGCTCTTTGAACAATACCGCAGTTAATGGTCCCTGGATACTTCAGGTTCAGGATTTCGTTTCAGGCAATACAGGAATTCTTAAGCAATGGTGTATTATTGTTTCATATCAGACACTGCTGGGAAATATTGAAACTGTAGAAATTCCGGTATCATATATGCTAAATCAAAATTATCCGAATCCGTTCAACCCGGTGACAACTATTGAGTTTGCGATGCCAAAATCTGCTTTTGTTAAGCTTGTTATTTTTGATATTCTCGGGCGGGAAGTTGAAACACTGGTAAATGAAAATCTTAACGCAGGTATTTTTAAAGCAGACTGGAACGCTTCAAATTTTCCAAGCGGAATTTATTTTTATAAACTTGAAACAAATGAATTCAGTGAGACAAAAAAGATGGTACTTGTGAAATAGTTATGGTTTGTTGATGGATTATTCAAAAGCGGTCTGATGGCCGCTTTTTTTATGGAACAAAATATGGTTAATTACAGTAAAACCAATAAGTACTAAAATCAAATCTATAAACCCATGAAAAAACAAAATAAAAGCCCGTTTGTATTTCTTCTGGCACTGATAACGATCTTAACGGCTTTATCTGTATCGGCATATCTTGTATTCTTCGATTCAGGTCAACCCGTTAAGATGAACCAGTCAGTTTCCAAAACCAATAATGCAAATACTTCAGATAAAAGCGGTTCCATTAGATTCACAAGCTCTCTTGATAACGGTTATTATTATGATAATAACAGCGTTTATCTTTATCTGGATCTTCAAGCTGATAAAGTACGGGGAGAAAGAGAGCGGACCCCGCTGAATATTTCAGTTGTAATAGATAGAAGCGGCTCGATGGGTGAAAAAAACAAACTGGAATATGTGAAAAAATCAGTCGACTATATAATTGACGAGCTTGGCACTGATGATTATATTTCTGTTGTTACCTATGATGATTATGTTGATGTGCTCCAGCGCTCCGGGATTGTTTCCGAAAAATATGAACTTCGTGAAAAAATATCAAAGCTTCAGCCCGGGGGATTCACAAACCTGAGCGAAGGAATGTTCGAAGGATATGACCAGGTTAATAAATCATACATGAGGGGTTATGTCAACCGTGTCCTCCTGCTCTCTGACGGCCTTGCTAACAGAGGCATAACCGACAGGTACAAATTAGCCGGAATGGTTAAGGACAAGAACCGCAGGGACGGAATTACTATCTCAACATTTGGTGTTGGAAATGACTTCAACGAAAACCTGATGACAGATATTGCGGAATACGGCAAAGGTAATTACTACTATATCAGGAATTCATCAGATATTCCCGAAATATTTGCATCTGAATTAAAAGGAATACGAAGCCTCGTAGGTCAGGGTACAAAAATGAAAGTTCGTTTCCCATCGGAGTATCTTAGACTTGCAAAAGTTTTCGGTTATCCTTATGAATTAAACGGCAATGAAGTTGTTATCGATTTCAAGGATTTCTTTTCAGAACAGAAAAAATCAGTTTTGATAAAATTTGATATTTCAGGAAAAGTTAACAGGAAGCTTACTTTTGAAAATGAACTTACTTATGAAGATGTAAACGATAACTTCAGGATTGTTACTGAAAAAGGCACGAATAATATTGAACCGGCTGCAAGCAAAGATGAATATTCAAAAAGCAGGAATGAAACAGTAATTCAGAACATTTCTATGTTTGAATCAAACGAAATGATGGAAAACGCTTTGAAAGAAGCTGATGACGGAAATTATGAACAGGCAAGAGTATTGCTTCAAAATGCAAGGGGTTATATGGATGATCAATTGAAAGATGTTGCCCCGTCACCGGAAATGAGAAGACAATCCGAGAACATTGATAAATACGGCACTGATCTCGAATCAGCTGAAACAAAATCCGATGAGGAAAAGAAAGAAATGCAGAAATCAGGCAAATATGATAATTATAACACAAGAAAAAAGAATGAGTAATGCCATATCAAAAAATTAGTAAGATGCATCATAATTAATGATAATTGAGGCGGTTAACAACCGCCTTTTTTATTCAATACACAGTTTTTTAGTCAGTTTTCCCTAAAATTCTTCCTTGACTTAATTAAATTAAAAGCGTTATTTGTATGCATAGAAAGGGAATTATAGAGAAAATTCTTCTGTTTTAACATTTACTTCAACTTAAATCATTCAAATAATGCAAAAATCAAATTTCGCATCCTTATTTGTAAACAGAAGAAATCTATTTACCCTGTTATTTGTTGTTTCCTCACTTAATCTCTTTGCTCAGGGGTCAGGTAATAAGTATGCCGGTGAATTCCTTGCAATTGGTGTTGGCGGCAGGCCGCTTGGCATGGGTGGTGCTTATGTTTCTCTGGTCAGCGATGTTACTGCCGGATACTGGAACCCGGGTGCCCTTGCCAGAATGAACTATCCGCAGTTTTCACTCATGCACGATGAACGCTTCGGAAACCTGGTAAATTATGATTATGGAGCTGTTGCCATTCCCTGGGGAACAAATTCATCACTCGGCTTAAGTGTTATCCGCCTTGGTGTTGATGATGTACCCAATACTCAGGGCGCACTGATAGATCTGAATAATAACGGTTTTTTTGATAACGGCGACAGGCTTGATTACAGCAAGATAAATTTTTTCAATGCCGCTGACTGGGCTTTCATTGCAACTTATTCAAAACAACAAAGCGAAAAACTTTCTTACGGAGTCAATTTAAAAGTAATTTCAAGAAGCATCGATTACGGCTCTGCATGGGGTATCGGGTTTGATATTGGTGCATTATACAGCATAACTCCAAAATTCAGGGTTGGTGCTAATTTAATGGATATTACCACAACTCTTCTTGCATGGAATACGGGCAGAAAAGAACTAATCACGCCTACTGCAAAAGTCGGCACTTCATATGACATTCCTTTTTTGGGTACAGGCAGGATTACACCTGCTGTTGATTTTGATGTAAGGTTTGAAAACAGAAAATTTGCATCACTTGCCAGTGTTGGGCCTGTAAGTTTTGATATGCATGCCGGGCTTGAATACGGTTATAAGGACCTGTTTGCACTCAGGGTTGGATACAATGATGTTAAGCAGTTAACATTCGGTGCAGGCATAAAATTACCGAAGCTCAATCTTGATTACTCATTTGCGAAGTTTGACGGTAATGACCAGCTTGGCAATACTCACCGTATATCAGTAATGTTCACTCTTGAAGACGAGAAGTTTAAACGCAAGGGTTTAAAATAGATTTTTATCTGAAATCCGTTTAACATAGAAATTTTCAAAAACGTCCCGTAATTTGCGGGACGTTTTTATTTTAAAGAAATACATATTCGTGCCACGAATTGAAAATCTATATGATTAAACCTGCCAGGTTTTAAAGACCTGGCAGGTTTGAAGTTGAAACAAGTATATAAAGAAAATAATTGCAGATAAAGCGATACCAAAAAGTAATTTACATCATCATTCTGGCCATTTCTGTCCTGTGGTGCGCGGGAATTCTCGCTGCCCCCCTTTGGGCTGATGAAACCGGAATAAAAAAAGACATTTCCGAGTCCATCTATTCTTTTTACGGAAAGTCATGCCACCAGCTCGATAGCCGCTCGCATCATATCGGGGAGCATAAGCTCGGCGTCTGCTCAAGATGCACATCTATCTATTTCGGATTCCTGCTTGGTGTAATAATGTATCCGCTGGTAAGGAAACTGAATAATATCGATCTGCCATCGCTTTTCTATTTATTTATCGGGGTCGGATTAATGCTTCTGGATGTTGGGCTTGACCTGCTGGATGTTCAGAAAAACTCGTTCATTACCCGAGATATTACCGGCGGAATTATCGGCATAATACTGCCTTTTTTCATAATTCCGGGCGTTATCAGGGTGTTTTATGAGTTCTATTTACCGCCAAATGTAATACCGAAAAAATAGTATTTTGAATAAACCTGCCAGGTTTGAAATTGAATTAATGAAAATGAAAAATAAACAATAATATGCAGCAGCCAAGTAAATTTGCACCTGTTTTAATAAGCTCGGTTATAATGATCGTTCTTTCATTATTTCCTGTACTGAACTTGATAAACCTGATTTGCTGCGCCGGGATTATTATCGGGGGAGCGGCAGGCACATACTATTACGCAAAACAGCTTGATAAAGCAGGGCAGGTTATACAGAATAAAGACGGCATAATGATAGGGCTGCTTGCGGGAATAATCTCCGCAATTGTTTACGTAATACTATCAACACTCATAACTATGATAGCAAAACAAAATCCGGTAGAACTGGTTTATGAGATGACACAGCAATATGGCTTTAATATACCGCCTGAATCGGAGAACATTCTGAAACAAATTTTTAATGATTACAACCAAAACGGATTCAGTTTCTTTATGATAGGGGCTCAGCTTATTTCTACAATGGTTTCGAACTGTATTTTCGGCCCGCTTGGGGGACTTCTTGCAGCATCAATGTATAACAAACGCAAAAATAAACAATAATACGATAGACAATAATAAGTTATCAGAAAATAAGTACTATTCAATAGCGCCTGCCGCTCCGGTTGAAAGACGCAATACACTATTATTGATCATTGCCATATTGTTAATTGGCTTATTGAACATTTATTTCGCCCCTATAAAATATTTTCTCAATGATGTTGCAGGTTTTAACAGCCCGAACGGCTGCCCGCTGTTAACATTTACCGGAATTCCCTGCCCCTTCTGCGGTACCGGCAGAGTATTTTCATGTATCACCGATCTGTATCTGCTTAAGAGCTTTTACTACAATCCTTTGGGACTTTTATTCTACATCATATTCGGTTTCTCATTGGGTGTAATTTTAGTCCTGAGCATAAAGAAAAAGAAGGTTGTCCTCAAAAAACCCGCCATCAGGCTTTGGTATATCCCGGTTTTGTTCCTTGTAATAATGTGGGTTTTGAACATATTATACGGGCATCATTATTGAACCAAAAGGGTCTTCTAACTTCTCACTCGCGGGTATTATCACCAGCGAATTATCCTCTAAAATATCCTTGTTTAACTTAAAATATAACTTTATTCCGGTTTTTTGGGCATTCTCTTTAAATTGAAAAGACTTTAATTTTTAGCTATATTTGTAGATAATCTAAACAAATAAAGGAATTTCTTATGAAAATATTCATTGATACGGCGAATCTGAATGAAATAAAAGAAGCCGCAAGTTTTGGTATTCTTGATGGTGTTACAACCAACCCCTCACTCATGGCTAAAGAAGGCATTAAAGATGTCAGGAAGTGCTATGAAGATATCTGCAAAGTCGTTCCCGGTCCTGTCAGTGCTGAAGTAATATCAACTGATTATGCCGGGATCTTAAAAGAAGGAAGAGAACTATCAAAAATAGCCCCGAATATTGTTGTCAAGGTACCCCTTATAATTGAGGGATTGAAGGCAGTCAAGACATTTTCCGAGGAAGGCATTAACACCAATGTAACGCTTTGCTTCTCGCCATCACAGGCTGTGCTTGCAGCAAAAGCGGGAGCTACTATAATCAGTCCGTTTATCGGCAGGCTTGATGATATCTCGGAGGACGGCATGCACCTTATTGAGCAGATAGTCCAGATCTACGGCAACTACGGTTATGAGACCGAAATACTTGTTGCAAGCGTCCGCCACCCGATGCATTTTGTTGAGGCATGCATGCTTGGAGCAGATATCTGTACAATACCTTTCAATGTCATAAAGCAGTTAGTGAAACATCCGCTGACTGATATTGGGCTCGAAAAGTTCTTAAGTGACTGGAAGAAGAACCAATAGTTTTTTTGAGTGAAAGTATTTTAAAATGGCGGGAATAACAAAAAATGAAGAAATACCTGGTAGTTTTCGAAAAGACAAAAACCGGATATTCAGCATTTGTTCCTGATCTGCCGGGTTGTGCAGCTGCAGGTAAATCAAAATTTAAAACCGAAAAATTGATAAAGGAAGCAATCGAATTTCATATTGAAGGACTGAATCTTTATGGATATAGAGTTCCGGAACCGACTGATAACTATGCATTCATCAAAGTGAAACCCCCTGTCAGGAACACGAACAAAGAAAGAATTACTTTAAAAAAGAAAGTGAATTAATAAATTGGCAAAGAAAACAGCTTTTTACGATATACACAAAACATACAACGCCAAAATAGTTGATTTCGCGGGATTCGAAATGCCCGTGCAGTACGAAGGAATAATAGCAGAACACATGGCTGTAAGGAATTCCGTTGGCGTATTCGACGTTTCACACATGGGAGAGTTCTTTGTAAAGGGCAAAGATGCTCTTGCATTTATTCAGAAGGTTACTACAAATGATGCTTCGAAGCTTGAAAAAGGAAAGATCCAGTACTCCGCCGCCTGTTATGAAGATGGCGGTGTTGTGGATGATCTTCTGGTTTACTGCTATGGTGATTTTTTTATGATCGTCGTGAACGCATCCAATATTGAAAAAGATTTTGCATGGTTTGAAAAAAACAAAAACGGTTTTGATATAAGCCTTGAAAACAAAAGCGATGAATATTCACTCCTTGCCGTACAGGGGAAAAATTCAATTACTACGCTTCAAAAACTGACGGATACCGATCTTTCAGCTATGAAATATTACACATTCACCGAAGGGAAAATAGCAGGAATAGATGCAATAATCTCAAGAACGGGCTATACAGGCGAAGGCATAGGTTTTGAAATTTATGTTTCTTCTGATAAGACAATTTCGGAAAAACTCTGGAAAGAAATCTTTAAGGCAGGTGCAGAGTTTAATATTAAGCCTATCGGGCTTGGCGCAAGGGATACGCTCCGCCTGGAAGCAGGATATTGTTTATACGGAAACGATATAGATAAAACGACCAATACTATCGAAGCCGGGCTTGGATGGATTACAAAACCCAAAAAAGGCGATTTTAACGGTAAGCCAAAAGTTGATTCAGAGCTTGCCGGCGGTTCAGCCCGGAAACTTGTCGGATTCATAGTAAACGGCAGGCTGGCTGCAAGGCATGGATATGAGATATATGATGACGGCAGGAAGATCGGCCACGTAACAAGCGGAAGCATTTCACCCTGCCTGAATAAAAATATCGGGCTTGGATATGTTGAAAAGAAATATTCAGAGACAGGGACAAAGTTAAAAATTAAAGTAAGAAACGATTTTGTGGAATCTGAAGTCGTAAAAATACCGTTTGTAGGAAAGGATTAATGGAAATTACAGAAAATAATCACATAAAAAATAAACCTCTTAAGATCAGCCTGTATTTCTCTCATGAATACGTTGATTCAGAGCTTGAGCTGCAGGATAAGAACGTTGTTGTTATTGATGTACTGCGTACCTCCACAACTATGGTTACCGGATTGGCAAACGGCGCAAAAGAAATTATCCCTACCGATTCGATTGCTTCTGCCGGAATGATCGGGCGCAATTCCGAAGGGCAGGCGCTGCTTTGCGGTGAAAAAAACGGAAAGATCATTCAGGGCTTTAATTTAGGCAATTCAATAAGCGAATATTCCGAAGAGAATGTAAAAGGAAAAATACTTGTATTCAACAGCACTAACGGAACGCCGTCTCTTATGAAATCGAAGTTTGCAAAGAATTGTGCAGTTCTTGGATTTGTTAATATGGAGCGGGTTGTTTCGTATTTACTGGAAATGAAAGAAGATTTCATAATTTTATGCGCAGGTAAAGATGGCGAGTTCTCACTGGAAGATACTGTCTGCGCAGGAATGCTGGTGAGTATACTGCTCTCGAAAGCACCTCCCGGGGCATATGTCTTGACAGACTCATCTCTTGGTGCCTCAAGGTTATATTCTGCATACAAATATGATCTCCTGAAAATGCTCTATGACTCCGAACACGGGCAATATTTAGTATCCCAGGGTTTTGAAAGTGATCTGGCAGAGTGTGCAAAGGTTGATCTGTATAATTTACTGCCTTTGCTCAGAAGCGGAGTGGTAAAATCGATCGAAGCGTTTGAATCTGACCCAAAATTGACAATGAAAAGAGTTTCACAGAAAAACGCAAGTTGAGAAAATATTATTTATTACAAAACAATTATAAGCAGACCCGTAAATAAACTAACCGGCTGGCAGTAATGAAGAACAAACAAGGCTCCGGAAGAAGAGAAAGCTCTTCCCGTTCTTCAAAAAAGTTTGAAGAAGGTTTGCCCATTGCCAACAAGAAGCAGATCCTCGGCTTTTTTCTGATCTTATTCAGTGTCCTTATCATATTAAGCATAGTCTCATACTCCTACGGTGATGAATCCCGCCTCGAAAAGCTCAACATATCCGAAATTTTCAAAAAAGAAAATCAAACCTCAAATTTCAATACTTCAAACTGGCTTGGAATTGTAGGTGTGGTAATATCGGGTTTTTTTGTTAAAGGTGCCTTCGGCTATTTCTCGCTTGTGATCCCCGTGCTGCTGATAATTTTCGGTATTCAGATGATGCGGAAAAAAAGCCTTTTAAGCCTGTTACAGCTATCTGCTTACTCGATGCTTCTTATGATATTTACCTCATCACTTTTCGGAATGTTCAGAACAACACTTGGTGCCGATAAAATTTCTTATACTTTAATGGGTACAAGCGGCGAGTATTTTGCTTCTGTTTTTAACCTGATGCTCGGCTCTCTTGGCGGCTATATTTTGTTATTCGGGCTGATTCTCGTATTCGGGTTTTTGATGGTTGACAGGGATGTCGCGCGTTCTTTTGCCAGATTAAAAATGATATGGGAATCATTCAGGGATAAATTCCGCGCTTCGATGGAAGAAATGAAAGAAAGACGTGAGGAAGAAAAGCTGAAGGAATCAAAGCGTGCACTGCTGGAAGGCGAAAGGGAAAAGATAGCAAAAACCAGGCTCAGCAGAAAACCTGTCAGCACTGACCCTGAATCTGACATACCTGCTATTAAAGATACTAATATCAACAGGCCCGCCGATAACGAGATGATTGCAGAAGAAAGGCCAAAGTTCGAGCCCGCTTCAAAAAAAGATATCCCTCTTGAAGTCGAAAAAAACATTGCAGGTACAGGCGCCGGTTTACCTGATATTGAAGGAATCCCTGTGGTACCCCCTGTAAAATTAAGCAATAAAAGACCTGAAATTGGCGATGTTATACCCGATGATAAGCCCGGGGAAGACCTTGAAGACCTGCCGCCGGAGATGCTTGAAGATTATAAAATGCCGTCTCTGGATCTGCTTGAAGAATCTTTGCAGGAAGATATAGATGTTATTACTGATGCCGAGCTGAAAGAAAATGGAAAACTGCTTCAGTCAAAATTACTGAATTTCGGTGTAAGGATAGAGAAAGTTATTGCAACACCGGGACCTGTGGTTACTTTGTATGAACTTGTGCCTGCCGAAGATGTTAAGCTTAGCCGTATTGAAAGCCTGCAGGATGATATTGCCCTGGCAATGAAGGCTCGGGGTATCAGGATGATAATTCCAATCCCAGGCAAAGGCACTGTTGGAGTCGAAATACCGAACCATAAATCGGTAACAGTAAAAGTAAAAAGCATTGTCGGGTCGAAGAAATTCAATGATTCAAGCTTCTACCTTCCGATAGCGCTTGGCAAAACTATTTCGGGTGATGTGTATGTTGATGATTTAACCAAGATGCCTCACCTGCTTGTTGCGGGTTCAACAGGTTCAGGAAAGAGTGTCGGCATAAATATTATTATAACAAGCCTGCTGTATAAAATGCATCCTACCGATCTTAAATTCCTGCTGATAGATCCTAAAAAGATAGAGCTAAATTTGTATGAAAAGCTTAAGAACCATTATCTTGTAGTTTCAAAAGATTACAGCGAAAAGATAGTTACCATGTCACAAAATGCAGTGCTTGCATTAAAGAGCCTTGAGATAGAAATGGAAAAACGTTACGAAAGGCTTGCAAATGCCACAGTCAGGAATATTGCCGATTACAATAAGAAGTTCTCAGAAGGCCGCCTGAAAAGCGAAGAGAACATCAAACACGGGAAAATGCCCTATATTGTTGTAATAATTGATGAACTTGCAGACCTGATGATAACGGCATCGCGCGAAATAGAAGAACCTATTGCACGGCTTGCACAGCTTGCCAGGGCTGTTGGAATACATTTGATCCTGGCGACTCAAAGGCCTTCCGTTGATGTCATTACAGGAGTAATAAAGGCAAACTTCCCGGCGAGAATTGCATACCTGGTGAACTCAAAAGTTGATTCGCGCACAATACTGGATATGAACGGCGCTGAGCAATTGCTTGGCAAGGGCGATATGCTTTATACTCCGCCCGGAGCGGGCAAACCCATCAGGATACAGAGTCCGTATATATCAGGCGAAGAAGTTGAAAAAGTTGCTGACTTTGTCGGCAGTCAAAAAGGGTTTTCCAGGCTTTTTGAACTTCCTTCAATCAACCAGAAAAAGAAAAAGGGTTATGAAGAAACCTATGAAAGAGATGATCTGTTTGAAGATGCTGCAAGGATCATTGTAAGATACCAGCAGGGTTCGGTTTCACTTCTGCAGAGGAAACTAAAGATCGGATATGCCCGCGCTGCAAGGATTGTTGACGAACTTGAATCTGCCGGTGTAGTCGGGGCGTTTGACGGCAGCAAAGCCCGCGAGGTTCTGATCGAAACAGAAGCTCAGCTTGACCAGTTGATTTAGGTTTTGAATTTTCTTAATTTTGAACTTAGCTTTTTCATACCATAAGCCGATTTCTGTTATCTGCAACCTATTTAAGCCTTATGGCATCTAATGTAATAAATCGAATTTTCTTAGTACTAAAAGAAAAAATATTCAGCTAAATGAAATTTTTAATACTATTCCTTTGTAGCATTTTAATTATTGGTTTTACAAGCCTTTATGCTCAAAATTCAGGAAAAATAATCGGTAAGGTCCTGGATTCTAAAAATGGTAAACCCATTGAGGCAGATGTTAAGCTATTCACATCTTCCGACAGTACATTTGTCAGCGGCTCAAGGTGCGATACTTCAGGAAACTTTGCAATTGAAAAGATTGCTCCCGGCACGTATAAGCTTGAAGTGAGTATGGCAGATTATGCAGCGCTGTATGTTGATAAGATCAAACTTTCAGAAGGACAGGTATTGAGTTTTGATACATTGAAATTGAAACAGCAGAATGTAACAACTGAAGAGATACTTGTGGAAGAAGATAAGAGTATGGTCGAGTTTACAGCAGATAAGAAAATATTCAATGTCAGCCAGTCTGCTTTAACTAAAGGCGGTACTGCTATTGATGTACTGAAAAAAGTA
Source organism: Ignavibacteria bacterium (assembly GCA_025451455.1). Taxonomy (GTDB): domain Bacteria; phylum Bacteroidota; class Ignavibacteria; order Tepidaquicellales; family OLB5; genus OLB5. The sequence goes on along the minus strand of JANWKI010000101.1, from coordinate 8,899 downwards.
CCGATGGTAGATGTGGATATGAACGATAATGTAAGCCTTCGGGGAAGCCAGAATGTTAAGATACTTGTTGATGATAAGCCCTCAAGATTCACAAGCCTTAAGCAGATACCGGCAGATGCAATTGAAAAAGTCGAGATCATTACTAACCCTCCGGCAAAATACGAATCAGAAGGTGTAACAGGTTTGATAAATTTAGTGATGAAAAAAACTGATAAGACGGGGTTTACCGGAAATGCCAGCCTTGGAGGAAACTATGCCAGTAAGTTAGGCGGTTGGGGCGGACTCGATCTGAACCTGAAAAAAAGTAAATGGACAGTATTCAGCGGAATATATTCAGGTACATGGCACAACCTGTTTAACTCAAACGCAAATATTGAATATTACACTCCTCCATCTTCTTTAGTAAACTCAGCCAACGGCAAAAACCATGGTTACTGGTTCTGGGGACAGGGCAGTGTGGAAAGGGAACTATCAGTAGGAAAAGCTATCGGTTTAGAAGCGAACATGGGAACAGGGGAATGGTTTAATAATGATAATTCCGTAAATAATAATCTTGATGCTTTGGGTGAACTTACTTCCTATTATACCCAGGCTAACAGCAGGGAAGGAATGTGGCGCAACATATCAGGCACAATATACTTTAATGACAAGATCGGTGATAAAGGAAGGGAATTATCCGGAGAAATATCATTTACAAACAATAAGAATAATAACAATTTTAGTTTGCTGAAGCAGGATTATGATTTCAATTCGGTTCCTGCCAATAATACACCGCTGGATCAAAGAGATACAACTATACCCAAATCATACAACGTTAATGCGCAGCTTGATTATGTTCATCCGCTTTCTGACATAATGAAATTAGAAACGGGTTATAAGGGGACATTCAGGATAAATGATAATGAATTTTCCTCAGATACACTGGATTACAGCATTAACAATTATGTTGAAAACCTGGCTACAAAGAACCATTTTAAGCTTAATGAGTATATAAATGCCGCTTACGGAGTTTTTTCAGGAACTTTAGGAAAATCAACCAGCTTCAAATTAGGGCTAAGAGCTGAACAGACTAATACCGAAGGAAACCTGATAACTAACGGGATAGTTTTCACACAGGATTATTTTGATATTTTCCCGACTGTAAATATTTCTCAAAAGGTAATGGGTGTGCACCAGGTACAGCTTAGTTACAGCAGAAGAATAACCAGGCCTAATATCTGGAGGCTGAATCCTTTTGTTAACAAAATAAATGCAAGATATATGTATGTCGGTAATCCTGCTCTTAAGCCTGAATATACCGATTCATACGAGCTGAGCTTTATGGTATATACTAATTTAATTACTGTAACCCCTATGTTATTTTACAGGAAGAACAATGATGTAATTTCAAATTTCAGCTTTTTGGTTGATACCAATGTTACAGTTACAACTTATGTAAATGCTTCAGGCTCAAAAGCTTATGGCATGGATTTCCTTGTCAGTTCAAGGGCGCTTGGATGGTTAAGCATTAACGGAACTTTAAGCATGTACAATACCAAGTTTGACGAGGGTCTTATCACAGATTACGCACAGGAGGAGGGATTTTCATGGAAGGCAAATATTCGTTCAACATTGACTTTCCCCGAACTTTTCAGCTTAGAGTTTTATTATACTTACACTGGCAAGAAGATCAACGCCCAGGGGATTAATATCCCGACTTCAAGTTTTGATGTTGGAATAAACAAATCGTTTTTCAAAGATGCGCTTAGTGTGAATTTAAGAATTAGTGACCTGCTGGAAACTCAGAAGTGGGGACAGGAAATTAATACATCGAGTTACAAGTCAGTTATTACCAATGACTGGAGCGCGCGCATGTTATCGTTAAACTTATCGTACAGGTTCGGCAATACTGATGAATATTACCAGAAGAAAAAGAAAACCAGGCAAAACACAAACGAAGGAACCGACCAGCAGGATAGTAATCAAGGCAGATAAATCTTTTTATATCCCTGCCGGTTTTTAATACGCCGGGGCCACTGACAGGTTGAATACCAAATCATCATTTCGTAATAAGGGTTAAGCTAATGTTAACCCTTTTTTGTTTCCGGCCGGTTTCTATAGGATAGTTGAGAGCTATTCAATCTTAGAAGTTAACTTCAGCATAGATTTTGCCTGCCTAATCAATGGAATGTCCATGGAAATTCTACTGTTTATTATATTAAAGTTATGTAAATTTGCATAATTATAACAAATTCAGGAGTATTTATGATTTTTAAAATAATTTTATCAAATCTTGTTGTTTTTGCCCTTTTTTTCACTAATTCGGCAGTTTTTTCACAGGATGATAATATTACAGCGCAGGAAGTAATTCAGAACGTACAGAGCAAGTATAAAGATATTACCGATGCAACTGCCTCATTCACACAAACTATCAAGTTCAATAAATCTAAGGCACAGACATCCTCTGGGACTTTGTATATCAAGAAAGAAACAAAGTACAGGATTGAAACGGGGACTCAGACGATAGTTACAGACGGAGGCACATCATGGTCATACACTCCGGGCAAGAAACAGGTGGTTATTGATAATTATAAGGAAACGGGGAATTCATTTTCACCAAACAAATATCTTTTCCAGTACCCTGAAAATTTTTACAGCGATCTTACCGGAAGTGATAAGATAAGCGGCAAAGATGTTTATGTCCTTTCACTCAAACCCAGGGAAAGCGGCTATGTTAAATCGGCTAAGTTATGGGTTGGCAAAGATGACTGGATGATCAAAAAGATCGTAATAGTTACCGACGAATCAACCTCTACTTATACTGTAAAGAATATACAAACTAATACGGGGCTCAGTAATTCAAAGTTTACTTTTTCACCTCCTGAAGGAACCGAAGTTATTGATATGAGATAAAAAGATTGAGCCGGGGCAGAAAAATTAATATTGTTGTCAGTACACTATTATTGGGTCTATTTCTTTACCTGGCATTCAGAAATGTAAATTTAAATGAGCTACTGAGCATTCTCAAAAATACCAATTACCTTTATGTATTTATCGGAATGTCTATCGGTGTATTTGCCGGTTCTGCTTTAAGAGCCAAGCGCTGGGGAGTTCTGCTTGAGCCTGTCAAGAAAGACCTGAGCTTCAGAAATCTTTTCGCTACAACCATCATAGGTTATATGCTTAATAATCTTTTCCCGCGCTCGGGTGAGCTTGTGCGGCCGTATATACTTGGCAAGCACGAAAATATCTCCAGGGCATCTGCCTTTGCAACCATAATAATTGAAAGAATTATAGATACGGTAATGTTCCTGCTGATGTTCGGAATTGCACTTATTTATTTCAAGGATAGAATTACTAATGCCGTTCCGCAAATAGGTTTCGCTGTCATTATACTTTCTGCCATGATCTTCCTGATGCTGATATGGATAATATTCATGATGATCAAGCCTGATATAAGCCTTGGGATAGTGAAGTTCTTCACAAAGTTTCTGCCAGCTAGGCTTCATGAAAAAGTTGATAATATTTTCGTATCACTATTAAGCGGATTTGATGTTCTCAAAAAACCCGCGCTTTTTTTCAGAATTACTGCATATTCGGTTTTGCTGTGGGCGGTTTATCTTATCAGCACCTATATTCCTTTTTATTCGTTTAATATCCTTGGTGTAAATGAAGGAACCGGTATCATGAGGGGGCTGTGGGATGCTAATTTACTCTTAGTTCTGATAAATGTAGCAATGTTCATACCATCGCCTGCAGCTACGGGCCCGTATCATTATATCTGCAAAGTGACTCTGGTTAATATGTTTGCAGTAAGCGAAAGCAATGCCCTTGGATACGGTACGGCAACCCATGCAATGGGGTTTTTATTATACCTGGTATTGGGTTTATATTATTTCATTAAATACAACTATAAATTTTCGGAAATTAAAGAGCAGTCTGCTGCTTAAGGATATGAACCTGCTATGAAATTAGGAATAATAGGTACAGGATACGTTGGGTTGGTTTCAGGTGTATGTTTTGCAGAGAACGGCAATACTGTAATATGTATGGATGTTGATGCCGGCAAAATTGCCAGGCTGAAAACCGGTGACCCGGTAATATATGAACCCGGCCTGGAAGAACTGCTGAAAAAGAACATAGAAGAGGGAAGGGTAACATTTTCAACCAGCCTGAAGGAAGTTGTAACAGGAAGCGATGTAATTTTCCTTTGTCTTCCCACTCCGCCGCTTGAAGACGGTTCTGTTGACCTTACCCGTGTGATAGATGTAGCGGATAAAATGGCTAAATATATTAACGGCTATAAAGTAATCGTAAGTAAAAGCACTGTTCCGGTTGGTACATGCGACAAATTAAAAAAGATTATTGCCAAACAAACGCGGAACAAGTTTGATGTTGTCTCGAACCCTGAGTTCCTTAAAGAAGGAGCGGCTGTTACCGATTTCATGTCTCCTGACAGGGTAGTTGTAGGTACGAAAAGCAAAAAAGCAGCAGCAATAATGCGTGAGTTATACAGCAGCTTTATGCGGGTTAATGAAAGGTTTGTTTTGATGGATGAATGTTCATCAGAGCTTACAAAGTATGCGGCAAACTCAATGCTTGCTCTCAGGATATCTTTTATGAATGAGCTTGCTAATCTGAGTGAGCTTGTAAATGCCGATATCAGCATGATACGCTCGGGTATTGGTTCTGACCCCAGGATCGGGCCGAGTTTCCTGTTTCCGGGTGCCGGCTACGGTGGCAGCTGTTTCCCCAAGGACGTCAAAGGATTATTAAATACTTCCAGGGAATATGGTTATGATTTTCAGATATTGAGGGCAATCGATGAAATCAACCATAACCAGAAGCTTGTTCTGGTCAGGAAAATCCTAAAGCACTTTAAGAATAACATTAAGGGAAAGACATTTGCACTTTGGGGGCTTTCTTATAAACCCAGAACCGACGACTTGAGAGAAGCTCCATCGCTTACGATAATTGAAAATCTTCTTAAGCTCGGAGCGAAGATAAATGCCTGTGATCCTGTTTCCAATGAGAATTTCAAAATGCTTTACGGAAAGAAATTCAGGGGAGTAAAGCTATTTGATGATAATTATGCGTCCTTAAAGAATACTGACGGGCTGATACTTGTAACAGAATGGAATGAATTCCGCAGGCTTGATATAAACCGCATGAAAAAACTGATGAAAGGGCGTGTGATATTTGACGGCCGGAATATTTATGATCCGAAATTCATAAGGTCAAATGGTTTTAAATATTACGGCATTGGTTATTGAATCAGGATCTTACATTATGCAGAAATGCTTTGTTAAAGATATATTGAACAAGGGAACCAGCCCCATTGTTGTTTTTCCGCTTTTTTTGCTTTTCGTTAATCTTACTATCTTTTCCCAAAGCAGAGATGAATTAATTAACAAAGGCATCGATCACGTTTACCGCATTGAGTTTGATTCGGCTAACTCGGTTTTCCAGGTGCTGATAGACCGCGACCAAAAGGACCCTACCGGTTATTTTTTCCAGGCAATGAATGAATGGTGGAAAATATACCTGAACAAGGAAGACCGCACGAATGACGATAATTACCTTGCCAAAGTTGACAGGTGCATCAAAATATGCGAAGAAAGAATTGATGAAAATGAAAATGATGCCTGGGCTTCTTTTTTACTTGGCGGTGTTATAGGGTACCGCGGTTTCATGAACGTGATGAGAGATAACTGGCTGAAAGCGATAGATGACGGTAAACAGGGGCTTAACCTGGTTCAGAAAAGCTATGAAATGGACCCGGGGAATAAAGATGCAATACTTGGACTCGGCATTTATAACTATGCTGTAGATTATGTAGTCGAACGTTACCCGTTCCTGAAAGCAGTGCTATTTTTCTTCCCGAAAGGGAATAAGGAACTCGGGCTCTCCCAGCTGCGTGACTGCGCAGAAAACGGAAAATTCTCCAAATCAGAAGCAAATACTGTCCTTGCATTTATCCATCTATCTTACGAAAAAAACTACCTTGAAGCTGAAAAATATGCAGTTAAGCTTTCACTGCAATATCCGCAGAACCCGGTGTTTGAACGGTTTTTGGGCAAATGCTATGTTGGTGAATTCAGATGGAGGGAGGGATTATCACTTTTCCGGAACATGATAACAAAATCTGACAGCAATCAGGCAGGATATAATAACAATTACATCAGGCGGGAAGCATTTTATTACCAGGCGGTATGCGAGTCGAGAATTAATAATTTTGATGAAGCGCTCAGGCTTTACGATGAAGCAATAAATATATGCAGAATTACTGATAAGCCCGGAGAAGAATCACCTTATTATGTGTTTGCAACTCTTGGCAAAGGAATTATTTACGATCAAAAAGGCGACAGAGGTGAAGCGATAAAATATTATGATATTGTCCTTAGCATGCGCGATGTCGAAAAATCAAAAGAGACCGCGCAAAAATTCAAGGAAAGCGGAATGAAGTAAAAATATCAATAGAAGAGAAGTCCAAATAAAAAAGCCCGAATATTGATCCGGGCTTTTTTGTACTGCAAACTCAATTTTTATGGAATAACTAATTCCTGCCCGACCTGTATCTTGTTCGGGTCGCTTAGCTTATCGGTATTAGCATTAAAAATATCCATATACCTGCCGGCATCACCGTAATACTCCTTTGCGATCTTGCCGAGTGTATCACCGCTTTGCACAATATATGTTCTGCTTTCTCTGCCTGCTCCGCCGGCAGCGCCCTCATTTGAGGCTCCACCTGCATTTCCTGATTCATTCATTGCTTTTTCTCCTTATAATTTAATTAAATATATAACCTATATTAACTCTGTGGGTTGAGCCAACTTTGCCAAGGGAGTTAAGCGCGTAATCAAACATATACTTATCACCGAATTTTATGCCAAGCCCTGTTGAAAAGCCGGCTATTCCAAGAGAAGTACCAAGCTTCAGGTCCTGGCGGTTTTCGTTATCATATCCCAGCCTTGCCGAAACATTATCGCTGAAGATAAATTCTGCACCGATTGAAAATGCTTTGATATGCTGTATAAACTTCTCCCTGCTTTCAGTAAGCTTCGCAAATGTTACGTTAAGCTTCACGGGGGTATGTTCCAGTCGCTTTGAAAAACCAATCCTCACATCAAGCGGCAGCCGCTCTTTTGTATCTATGTATGAACTCAACTGAGCGCCGAGGTTGTTTACTCCAAAACTCAATCCTATCTGCGGGCCCGGTATCAAATACAATAAACCAAAATCAAGAGCCATTGCTGATGATTTGTATTCGGCAATTCCTGAATAAATATACTTCAGTGTAATGCCGTAATTAATTTCATCGTAAATATAATTCGAAAATCCTACTGAGACCATCAGGTCATTTGCACTGAAAGTTTCACCGGTCGGGACCGCATTCTCATCAGTCCTGTCAAAATTGCCGTAATCGAAATACTTAATTCCAAATCCAAACCACCCGATATCTTTGTACTTCTGCGCATAAGAAAGTGCGCCGAAATTAATATCCAGAAGGTATTTCCCGAATCCGGCAGAGACTTTCTTATTTGTGATGGTGCTTAAGGTAGCCGGATTGTAGAACATCGCATTCGGGTCATCCGTATATGTATCATAAGCTCCTGCAAGCGAAGATGATTTAGCGCTTGGATCAACATTCAGAAAATCGAAGGCAGGGATATCGGTTTGAGCCAAAATTGATGAATTAATTATCAAAAAACCTGTTAGTAAAAGGGCAAAATGACCTGTTTTTCTAAGCATTTATTGGATTTTAATTATGGTTTTGCGTAAATTATGCTATAATGTTTCAAATTTATCGTATTTCTTGTTAAAGTCAAGCCATTCAACTTTGCAGGAACTCACTCTTGAATTCCCGGGGCCTTCCTTTGCCTTTTCTATCAATATATCAAGAAATTCTTTTCTGCCTTCGGCTGCAATTTCTACTTCACCTGTGAACAGGTTCTTTGCGTACCCAGAGAGACCCATCTCACCCGCTATCCGTGCTATATAATACCTGAAACCCACTCCCTGAACACGTCCGGAAACAATTATCTTAACCGAAGAATATTGTATATAGTTCGCATTCATTAAGCAGCTTCCGTTTTTCCCGAAAACTTCATCCTGAAATATTCAAATGTCTCTGAAAATAACATTCCGGTTATCATTAATGCACCGCCCAGAATTTGAAGATAATTGAACTGTTCCTTGATAAAAATGACTGAAAGTATGATAGCCGCCGGCTGCTCCCATGTGTATATTATAGATGCCCTGACCGGAGTAGTTTCCCTCTGGTATTTATTAAGTAATATGGTTGTAACAAACGTTGCAAGAATTCCCATATACAGTAATGACAGTATTTCACCTTCTGAAAAACTTATTGCCGAGAAATCTTCGAAAGCTAGCCCGAGAATAAAAGAAATTATCACAACTGCCCAAAGCTGAATAAATATCAATGTCCTGATATCATATTTATTTGTGAACACATCGATATAAATTATGTAAAATGCCCATGCAAAAGGGCAAATAATAGTTATGATATCACCGGTATTGAATCCGCTGATATGAGGCTGAGTTAATAACCCTAACCCAAGAGTAACAATTACAACCCCTGCCCAGTTTTCAAACTGAACTTTCTTTTTTACAATTGCATACTGTGCAAACGGAACGATAAGAATTGTAATGCCGGTAATTAATGCGGAGTTCGATGCTGAAGTATATATCATTCCGATAGTCTGGCTGCTAAACCCTATCATCTGGAATAATCCCAAAACCAGCCCTGCCTTTAGAACTGCCGGATTACCAAGCTCGAGTTTCCTGAAGAATATCGCAGAAAAAATGACAGACCCGATAAGGAACCTGATACCAATGAAATAAAACGGGGGGAGTGTGACCAAAGAGGTTTTCACAACCGGGAAAGTTCCTGCCCATA
>JANWKI010000100.1 GCA_025451455.1 Ignavibacteria bacterium | reverse complement strand
ATGCTCTTGAACTGGCATGACTTTCATCTGTATACGAACCACCCGAATAGATATTTCCATTGAAATAATCACTTTTGGATTCAGAGTATTCATACAGAGCTCCAAACCCCAGATAAAAACATACTCTTCCTGACGGGTTTAAGTAATCAATGAAATTCAGGCTTAATCCTAGATCGGTATTTTTGTTCCCCACTGGTCCGGTAAATGGTGCAACATCAGTTTTACCTGAGCTATTATTCAAATTGAATCCCAGCCCGAGCCTGAGAGCAGTTGAGCGGCTTAACTGCGGCTTTATAGATAGCTCAACGCTTTTGAAATATGAAGGATTAATGTATGTACCAAGCTCAAACTGTAAAGCCCATCTGCCGCCTTTTAAGTAATTATTGAATGCAAGGGTATCTTTGTTCTGTGAATATGAAACTGAGATCAAACAAAAAACCAAAACGAGTGTTATGCTTCTAAAGGTATTCATTTTAGTAGAGTTTAATTGTGAAATTGATACTTTTAAGAAACTTTAGTATTTGTAGAAGCCCTGTTTGGTCTTCCTGCCCAATAGCCCTGATTCAACCATCTTTTGCTGAATGGGGCTTGGTTTATATTTTTGGTCGTAAAAGAATGCTTCATAAACTGATTTTGTTACCGATAAATTCACGTCAATACCAATTAAGTCCATAAGCTCAAAAGGACCCATTGCAAATCCCCCTTCTTCCTTCATAATACGGTCAATTACATCAGCTGTTAGATTTTCTTCTCCCATGATCTTCAGCGATTCACCGTAAAATGCCCTTGCCACCCTGTTAACAATAAACGCGGGAGTATCACTGCAGGTAACCGGAACTTTGCCAAGCTTCACTGCAAGTGCTGTAACAGTATTCAGTACATCATCGGTGGTGAACTCGCCTTTAACAACTTCAACAAGCTTCATAATATTTGCAGGATTGAAAAAATGCATTCCAACTACCCTTCCCCTGTTGTTTTTGAGGGCGGTTGATATAGCGGTAACAGAAAATGAAGAGGTATTGGTAGCGAAAATCGCGCTTTCTTTGGTAATTTCTTCAATCCTTGAAAATAATTGTTTCTTAAGATCAATATTCTCTATCGCCGCTTCGATCACAAGGTCACACGCAGCAAGTTCGGCAAAATCGGTTACACACAAAATATTATTTTCAGCTGTAGATGCATCGGATCTATCCAGTTTTCCTTTTTCGACAAGTTTATTATACCCGCTAACAATGTTCTTTTTTGATTTCATCAAAGCATCATCATTAATATCATAAACTATCACTTTAAAGCCTTTTAATGCACATGCGGAGACAATTCCGCTCCCCATAGTACCGGAGCCTATAACGCCAATTATCTTAATGTTTTCTAAACCAGTCATTTTACGTAATCTTACTTAAAAACTATTTCCCTGCCCGTCTTAGCAGACCTGTAAACAGCATCTACTATTTTCATTCTCTCCAGGGCTTCAGTTCCGTCAGATAAAGCGGGTTTATTATTCCTTACAGAATTAAAAAAATGATTCAATTCATATTCATAAGTTCTCTTGAATACATTTGCCGGCTTTTCCATCTTAAGCGGTGTCACGTTCACAAGCGTACCGTGCATATGTTTATAAATACTTAAAGGATTAATATTAGCACTTCCTTCTTTGCCGTAAACATTGCAGTAGAAAAGATCATTTTCCCTGTGAAGAGTCCAGCTGGTTTCTATGGTTACTGTTGCATTGTTTGCAAATTTGAGCATTACAAACGAAGAATCCTCCACGTCTTTAACGGAATGATTATAATTTGCAGCGCTGACGCTCTTTATTTTCGGGAATCTCATCAGCCATAGAGCAATATCGAGCAGTACAATTCCAAGATCTATAAAAACTCCGCCGCCGGATTCATTCTTATTTAATGACCATTTTTCGACTGTACTTCTTTTTCTCAAAAATCCGGTCTTAATATAAAAAATTTCGCCAAGTTCACCGGCTGATACAAAACTTTCCTGCATCATAATGTCAGGCCGGAACCGGTTATTCATACCAACCATTAATATCTTTTTGCTCTTTTTAGAAGCTTCTACAACTGCGGCGGCCTCATCATAGTTCCGTGATAATGGTTTTTCTACCATAACATCCAGTCCTTTTTCAAACCCTAAAATTGCCTGTTCCTTATGCAGATTAGTCGGGGAGGTAATTATCAGGCAGTCTGCCTCAGCAGAGTTTAGCATCTCCGAGAAAGAATGATAGAAATTTTTGACTCCGTATTTTTGTGCAACAGATTTAGCTTTCGAGCGGTCAATATCGCAAACGCCCGTAATTTCGACATCATCCATTTTAGAAATTATTGGTAAATGTGCTATCTGCGCTATACCACCTACACCTGATATTAATACTCTTGTTTTGCTCATATTAGATAATTAGTATTAGAAAAAATTAAATATAAGAAGATATAAAAAAACAAGCCAAGTATCCCGGATCACACAATTTTTTGCTTACCGTTGCTTTCTTTCGAACCTGGCGGAGTTGGGCAAAACACTGCTGCCCGGGACTTGACTTGAATAAACTCAATTTAATTTGACTTGAACAACTTTTTTATGTTTAAGCTATCCCTGAACACCAAAAATAAACCTGCAGTACCTAAAATAATATTTGCTATCCACATGCTTAAAAAGGGGCTCAAAAGCTCTCTATCTGCAAGCTTTTCGCCGCCAATTAAACATGCCCAGTATAATAAGAAAAAACCAAGGCTCATTCCAGCAGCGATGCCAAAACCGCCTTTTCTTGTCCGCATTCCCAAAGGAGCGCCAATGAGTACAAATATAACACATGCAAACGGTATAGAATACTTCTTATAAATCTCCACAAGAAACGAATCTATCTGTTTTTGGTTAGATTGAATAACCTGTTTCTGAGTTACCAGCTTGGCCAGGTAACCCTTGAAGCGGTTCATTAAAGAATTTATCATTAATACATTTTGCTTTAATGCGGATGAATCAAGTTTTGTTGTATCAAATTTAACATTCCTGAAATCCAAAGCAAGCTTCTGTACCTGCAAAACAGTGCTGGACCTGTCAATTTCAAAATTATTTCTGATTCCAGCAATGATACCCCGCATCGAATCTGCGCTTAACTCACGGTCTCCGCGCGAAAAAGAATTTTCATCTGAATTATTGAATCCAAAACCCTGTGCATCTATCGAAACAATATGCTTTTTGAACCTGATCTTCCTGTAATCACCGTATGGGTCTTTTTTACTTAACTGGTGGATCTCCCCGTTATAAAGATCAAGCACAACCTTTGAATAATCCTTCGAGAAATTTATCTGCCCGCTATCTGCGGTTAAAGTGTTTGAATATACAGGATTTGAATTATCAATTATGAAAACACCTTCAAGCTTATTGGAATTTTCGAATGTTTTCCTGATGAGTAAATTATACCCGCCTAGATCATCTGTGAATCTTCCTGCTTCAATAACAAAAGTCGGGCGTGTTCTCTGTATATCGGTCATCAAAACCCTTGTCCTGTGATTGGCTTCAGGTAAAACTTTATTGTTGAAAAGAATTAGTCCGTAACACAGAACACCTGAAAATAAAAGAACGGGAAAGATGAGTTTAAGTGTGCTGAGTCCGGAAACTTTCATTACGGTAGTTTCATTTGTAGATGACAAAGAACCAAAAGCCATAAGCGTTGCGACGAGTACTGCCATAGGGCCTGCCAGTGTAACCATCCACGCCAGATTCAAAGTGATAAGCTGTGAAATTACCCACCAGCTTAAGCCCTTACCTACCAGGTTATCAATATATTTAAAGATAAACTGAAAGGTGAATACAAAAATAATTATAAAAAAAGATATAAAAAACGGGGCAAAATGTGCCTTTAATATGTATCGGTATATTAGCATAATTTTGTCAATTTACACTCTTATCAATTTTTTGACATTTGGCTTTTTGAGGAAAGTGTATTGAGTCAATTGAGTGTGATGAGTCTTTTGAGTGCTTTGAGAAAAATGAGTGTATTGAGTAATTGAGTAACGAGTATGTATTCAGATATGAGCAATTCATAATGATTTTATGAGTCCCGATATTATTTTTGAATCTTCTTCACATTTTTCATAAATTTCTTTGAATTTTTTCGAATCGATGTATTCCTGATCTGAGGCAATATACAATGCGGATTGAATTTCTCCAACAGAGCCATGAGCAAAAAACAGGAATTGCTTGAATTCCTTATATGATTTTCTGCAGAAACCTTCTGATATGTTAAGCATTACTGATGTCCCTGCCCGCCTTATTTGATCTTTTAAAGAATAATCTTTGCTGAAATCTCCGACTCTTGTAATGTTATAAATATCTTTCATTATTATCCTCGCCTTCTGCCAGCAAATAAGGTCTTCAAATCTTTGTATCTTCGCCATTCATTTATTAATATAATTCTGAATAATCAATTATTTTTCGATAATTCATATAATTATTTCACTCAAAACACTCTATACGCCCTACACACTCAATACACTCTTCACACTTATTTAATCACACCTAACTTTTTGCCAACCTTTGAAAATGAATTTATCGCCTTATCAAGATGTTCTTTAGTATGAGCCGCAGATACCTGTACGCGAATCCTTGCCTGGCCTTTTGGTACAACGGGATAGTAGAATCCGATTACGTAAATTCCCTCTTTCAAAAGCCCTTCGGCAAACTGTTGTGAAAGCTTTGCGTCATATAGCATTACCGGTACTATGGGATGAGTCCCCTGTTTAATATCCAATCCTGCTTTAGTCATTTCTGCCCTGAAGTATTTTGTATTTTCCTCAAGCTTATCTCTTAATTCAGTAGTTGAAGAAAGCATATCAAATACTGCAATTGAAGCTCCGACAATATTGGGGGCAAGTGAATTGGAAAACAGGTATGGTCGTGAACGCTGGCGAAGCATTTCGATTATCTCTTTTCTGCCGGTTGTATATCCGCCCATTGCGCCGCCAAGGGCTTTGCCGAGTGTTCCGGTTATAATATCAATTTTACCGTGCACTCCGCAGTACTCAGCTGCTCCCCTGCCGGTTTTTCCCATGAATCCCGCTGCGTGGCATTCATCCACAAAAGTAAGCGCATCATACTCTTCGGCAATCTTTACGATTTGATCAAGCTTTGCGATATAACCATCCATAGAAAAAACACCATCGGTAACAATTATCATATTCCTCGCGCCGTCTCTTACTGATTCATCGAGCTTTCGTTTCATATCATCCATATCATTGTTCTTATACCTGTGTCGTGTGGCTTTTGAGAGTCTGATCCCGTCAATTATACTTGCATGGTTAAGCTCATCGGAAATTATCACATCGGTATCATGAAATATTGATTCGAACACTCCGCCATTTGCATCGAAACAAGCCGCATATAAAATTGTGTCCTCGGTCCCGTGGAAATCTGCAATTTTAGATTCCAGTTCTTTGTGAATATCCTGAGTACCGCAAATGAACCTGACAGAGGACATACCGAATCCGTGTGAATCGAGTGTCTTCTTAGCAGCTTCTATTACTTTGGGATGTGACGACAGGCCCAGATAATTATTGGCGCAGAAATTTATCACTTCTTTTCCGCTATCGAGCTTAATAACTGCATCCTGTACGGAAGTGATAATCCGTTCATGTTTATAGAGTCCCTCGACCTTCATGTTATCGAGCTCAACCCT
>JANWKI010000099.1 GCA_025451455.1 Ignavibacteria bacterium | reverse complement strand
ATGAACTTATACAAGGTCACTTTCTGGGTTGAAGATACCTATCACTCCAATAAGAAGCCCGTTGTATTCGAACCAACAGGCTCGTGCATTGAACGCAATAAGGTATTTGTTTTAAATAACTATTGTTTCTTCGGTTATTTTTTGGGATACAGGGATTTGCCGTATGAACTTAATGTAGCAAAGCTGCCCGGCTTTTACGGTGCAACATCATTAACCAGATCTTTTACTGATGAACTTAAAGATGTTTATAATGCAGGAAGCTACTTTGAACTGCATGATAATCCTATCCTTTATACGATCCCTGATACTGCTACTGTTATGGTAAATAATGCAAAAGTATTACTTTCAATTTATTCTCCAAATAATGTTATCGATGCTTCATATATGGTATCTCATACTAAGGAGCTTTTTGAAGCACAGGGTAAATACCTTGGCGGCGATCTACCTACGGAAAGATATTCAATCCTTGTTTACCTCTTCAAGGGAGCATCTAAATCCGGTTCAGCAGGAGCGCTTGAACATTTCAAATCTACAACCTTATCATATCCGGAGGTCCCCAAAGAAAGTTTTATCGAACCATTTAAAGATGTGGTATCTCATGAGTTTTTTCATATAGTCACCCCGCTGAGTATTCATTCCAGAGAAATTGGAGAATTTGATTTCATTAATCCAAAAATGAGCAGGCATTTATGGCTTTATGAAGGAAGTACGGAATATTATGCTCATCATTGCCAGGTTCAGTTTGGCATTACAACACAAAGCCGGTTTTTGGAGAAAATGGCTCAAAAGATAATGATATCTTCTGCTTATTTTAACGATACATTGCCTTTTACCGAAATGAGTAAAGGCGCGCTTGATAAATTCAAGACCCAGTATATCAACGTATATTTAAAGGGTGCGTTGATTAGTATGTGCCTTGACCTCGAGCTGCTCAAACTATCACAAGGTAAATACAGCCTGCAGAACCTGAAGCAGGAGCTTGTTAGAATGTACGGCCCGGATAAGCCTTTCGAGGATGAAGATCTTTTTGATGTCATTACAAGTTTAACGTACCCGGAGATCAGGGAATTTTTCAGGAATTATGTTGAAGGAAAACAAAGATTACCGTATAAACAGTTTTTGGGATATGCAGGATTTGATTTTTCCGAAAGTATTGAGCGTGAAGTACCGGCAATGATTGGAGCAACACTATCAGGCGATACATCAGGCAGATTTTTGGTTACTGAGGTAAGGAAATTCGGGAAAGATCTGAAACTTAAAGTTGGTGATATAATAGAATCTGTAAACGGTAAAGATGTCTTTGATTCAAATCTTGATGAAGTATCAGGTGAATTTGAAAGAACAGTTAAGCCCGGTGATGAAGTAACTGTAAATGTTCTGAGAAAAGATAATAACGGAAATTTTCAGAAGAAATCATTAAAAGCAAAGACATATATGGTTAAGATAACAGAACAAAACAAGATCATCCCGCTTGGCGAACCTGATACAGAACAGCTGATGATCAGAAAAGCCTGGCTCAACCAGTAAACATAAAAAATAGTTATTTTCACTTCAACTGCTGAAACGACGCAAAACTTATTTTATTTAAAATAAAATACTCTATTTAACATTCCTGATATAATCATCAAGTTCGGTAACGCTTGATTCAAATGTAAATAAATCAAAAAGCCTGAAATAGTTTTTCTTATCAACCGTATTGCCATAAGTATATTTAGCAATTTCAAGTTTGCTCGATTCAAATGTAAAAAGCCCGAGAATTTCTCTTACCTGGTCAGTCGAAAAAACGTTAATGTCTATCACATTCTTTGCCATACTAAGTTTAGTTGATTCAAAAGTTCTCTCTGTGATCAATTTTTTGAAATCCCTGAAATCCCTGTCACTCATTATTCTGCCATTTTCATAAAATCCCCACTCCTGCTTTTGAGTGCAGTCCCTGCAGTATTCACACTCACAATTGCAGTCATTTCTGTTAATTTTTAAGGAATTATGAATGTTTTCAGTTAATGTTATTTCCGGGTCGTCCTTGATTAATTCTTCAGCAAATTGTTCAGTATTTATGGCAAATAAAGTAATAAATGAAAAGAAAAGTACATTAATGGCTTTCATGGTACTAGAGTTAAGTTATTGAAATCATTTACTATTAATACAATGTTTAAGCTTTGATTGTTTCTGAAATTTGGATCATAAATTGTAAAGAAATGTTACGGGTTGTTTATTCCGGATTGGTACTGTAAGTCTTCATGTGGAGTGGTACGGTGATGAAAAACTTTAAAAATTTCATATCAAAGCGGGTAAAATTGTATTATTTTTGTAACAGAGATTTTGTTCTAAAATATATTTATATAGAAAAGCAAAGGTGGAATTATGAATCTTCTGAGAAGATCATTAGTCCTGTTCTTTTTTGCTTTGGCTTACATTCATCCATCATCCCAGCCTGCTATCCAGTTAAACATTAACGGGAATACAGACACTTCATTCAGCAGAAATCATGAATATATAAAACTAACGGTCAGAAATGCGCCTGCTCTGACAATTCAGTTTGCCATTGGTTATGATTACGGAGTTTTTGAACTTTCCGCCAATGATAACGGCGATTTTAATAAGGATCAGTTTATATACGGAAAAAACTTCGGGGTAAGGCATGGTTTCGGAGCAAGTTTAACAGCCAAATATCCCTTGCATAAAAGCGGGAACCTCAGGCTTAATTCATCATTAATGTATAACACGTTTACCAGCAAATTCAATAAGGTGTTTGCAGAAGAAAAAGAGCAGGACTTTGTGAAATATAATGTCTACTCTTTATGTTTCGGCATTGAAGATAATTTTAACCCGGGATTGAAATTAAGAGCATTTGCCGGATTGGGACTGCTGGGCAGCATAATTTCCGGAAATTCCAGAATTAGCAGCGTCACAAGTGTCGCCGAGTTCAGTATTAAACCGGCTTTCAGACTTGGATTGAATATATATTCCGGGTTCGAATACCTTTTATCAAAAAATGTAGGCATGAGTTTCGGGCTGAAATTTACGCATGCAAACCTATGGCTGAAGGAAAGCAGGGAATCCGATAACCCGGGTGAGATCTATCTTAACGATCAGAAGGTTAACAATAACCAATTATATTCCGGTTACCGGCAGTTTGCTTGGGGATCATTCGAGATAGGGATCAATTACTATTTGGGTGTAACGGAAAAAAAATATTACTACAGAAAGTATTAGCACTTCCTCAAGAAAAGTTAACCAGCAGCATTTCGCGGTGATTTTACAGGAATCGTTTCTAATAACTTATGGTAATTTGTGAATCCATTAATGCAGATTATTAATAGTTTATTTCAAAATACCCTTTCTTCAAAACGGTTTCTTTTTTCCCTTTTAAAAGATCGCCAATTATTGGACTTCCACCAAGCTCTGCGGTAAGCTCAAGGTTGCCTTTGATAGTATTCCCTGAATTTTCTGTAATACTTAGCTTTCCATTTTTTATTATATAGGGCATGTTAGTAAGAAAGTCTGCCCAAATTACAGATATTTTTAATTCTTCATTAACAATAAATCCCTTTTCCAAATTAAGAGTCAGAACTTTTACTTCAGATGGAGTTTTTACATCCCACTGTATTTTAATCAATCCATAATCGGCAGTTCCGCCCATTGTCATGTAATACAGATCATTAAGATCAGTCTTCATTCCAAAAGTAATAGTATCGCCGTCAATTTCACATCTCAGAAAACCGGCATCAAATTTCATTTGTGAATTTATTTGATGAGTGAACAATGTTGCAAAGGCTAAAACTGCTATTGCCGTACTGAATTTGAATTTATTCATTTTATTCTCCCATTCTATTGATTCAAAGTTAAGAATCACTAAATTGATCAATAATTGAAATTTGACTATGCAATATTAAAATTATAAATGGAATGAAATTGAGTTCGATCTTTTAATTATGTCAGTTCAATCTTTACTTTAAAAGTACCATCTTCTTTGTGACGATCTTATTATTATTTACCAGAAGTTTATAGAAATATACTCCTGAAGCTAAGTTCGTTCCGTCAAATTCCGCTGTATAATACCCTGCTTCCTGCACTTTATCGATAAGGGTTAAAATCTCCCTGCCTGAAAAGTCATAAATTTT
Source organism: Ignavibacteria bacterium (assembly GCA_025451455.1). Classification (GTDB taxonomy): domain Bacteria; phylum Bacteroidota; class Ignavibacteria; order Tepidaquicellales; family OLB5; genus OLB5. The sequence continues at coordinate 30,752 of JANWKI010000099.1, read as the reverse complement.
TATAGTAACTTTTGCATTTTCAGAAAGTTCATAATCTATCTTGCTTTTCGGGTTCGAAGGATTAGGATAATTTTGTGAGACAAAAAATTCGCCGGGGCTGCCAATGTTCACATCATTAAAAAGTTCAAAAAATTCGTGGTTACCGTTATAATCGATCTGCTTCAATCTGTAACGGTACTCTCCCTTTTGCAGGCGGTTATCGGTGAACCTGTAAGACTTCGGTTCTTCCGTTGTTCCATTACCCTCAACATATCCGTTTTTCACCCAGTTTCCGTTTACAGTTTTTCTTTCTATGTCAAATCCCTTGTTATTTAATTCTCTTTCAGTTGCCCAATTTAATATTACATTATTCCTTATTACCGAAGAGCTGAAGCCGGATAGAATGACAGGCAATGGCTGATCCGTTCTGGCAATAAAAAGCGCAGTGGTTCCGCCAGCACTGGTAAAGCTTCCGCCTGCAATAAAATTGCCGCTATAATTGCCAAGTGCTCTGACAAAACTATTCATTCCTCCGCTGGATAAGGGATACCAGCTGACTCCATCCCACCTTGCTAAATAATTGGCACCTATGCCATTGGCAGCTGTAAACGTGCCTCCAACGACCAGTTCATTATTTAAAACGTAGAAAACAAGTGTGTTTCCGTTGACTCCGCCAGCCAGCGGAGACCATGAGCTGCCGTTCCAGCGGGCAACTCTTGAAGCACCTGCTCCTCCGGCAACTGTAAAGTCTCCCCCGGCGTAAAGCTCACCGTTATAAACTCCAAGCGCCAGAATATTCAGCGCCCCCCCGCTGACACCCTGTCCTAAAGCTTTCCATGTAGAACCATTCCAACTGGCAATGTTGCTTGCCGGTACTCCCCCGGCTGAGGTAAAATTACCACCGGCGATGAGCTCTCCGTTATAAATTGTAAGGGCATACACTCCAGCCTGATTCATTCCGCTTCCGAGTGTTGACCAGCTGCTTCCGTTCCATTTTGCTATGTATTTAACGCTGGTCCCGCCGATATATTCGAAATTGCCGCACATTACCATTTCGCCGCCATAAACTTGAAAATCATATACGCCCGCGCTGGGGGTGGTGGGTAATTGAAACCAAACTGACCCGTTCCATCTGCATACGTAGTTTGCCGGAAGTCCCCCGGCTGTGGTGAAATTGCCGCCGACCCACAGAATATTGTTATAAATATCCATTGTCTGCACAAAATCGTTAAGTCCTGATCCAAGGGCCGACCAGGAAGAACCGTTCCATTTTGCGATACGGTTTGCTGGAGTAAGACCAGCAAATGTAAAAAAACCTCCGGCAACCAGGTCGCTATTATAAACAGTTACACAGGTTACAAAACCACCCATGCCGCTGCCTATTGGTGCCCATGTCTGTGAATTTACTGAATAAGAGATAAATAAAGATACGAACAAAATTATGAGAAAATTCTGAAAGATCTTTCCTCCCATTTGAAGACAAAATTGCCTGCTCATTTTTGGTTTATCTTTCATGATATTTATAATTTAAGTTGATCAAAAAAATGACCACTCGTAAAAAGGGGTTATAAGCAGAATAATGAGATATTCGACTGACCCCCTGACAATATAATATAACAAAAAAAGGTTAAAATAAGATGCAGAAAAACCTAAAGAAAATAGTTAGTTATTATATGCTGTACAATAAAGCAATAAACCACTTGTATGACACCTAACAAAAAAGCAACTTGAGTATACCTCTAAGTGCCTAATTTTTCAAGTGACCAGGGGCGGAATCGAACCAATGACTGCAGACCCCGTATGGTTTTAATAAGCAGAAAAGGCGTTTTTCCAAAAACAAAAAAGACGGTAATTAACCGTCTTTTGTCATTTTTTGCGCTCCCAACGGGATTCGAACCCGTGTTTCCACTGTGAAAGAGTGGCGACCTAACCCCTAGTCGATGGGAGCAATTTTGGTGTAATTACAAATTTAATCAAAATTAGGGTTACTTTAAAGGGGCTATTTTGTCAGTTTTTCAAGAGAATTTTTCAATTTATCATATGTGTCATTCATTGCCTCTGATATCACCTTTACTTCATTGAGCACCGGCATAAAATTCGTGTCCCCGTTCCAGCGGGGGACAATATGAAAATGCAGATGATCCTCAATTCCTGCACCGGCAATTCTTCCAAGGTTAGTTCCTATATTAAAACCATGAGGCTGTATTGCATCAGTCAAAATTCTGCATCCAAGATCAATTAATTCAAACAGTTCTAATCTTGTTTCGTTATCAAGCTCATTTAGAAACAGAGCTTCTTTATAAGGTACTACCATTAAATGGCCGCTGTTATACGGGTAAAGGTTCATGATGATAAAACAGGTCTTACCCCTGTAAAGAAGGTAATTCTCTTTGTCCTTATTTTCTTTCAGGATCCGTGTAAAGAGAGATTCATCGGAATGGTCGTTTGGTTCCGCTTTAAAGGACTCTATGTACTGCGATCTCCAGGGTGACCAAAGTTTATCCAAATTAACCTCTCCCTAACTCCCGAAAGGAAGGAGTTAAATTTTTGAAAATTAGTTAAGAATGTGCTTCTGCCTGTTCTTTCTGACTCTCGGCAATGATCTTTGTCTCAACCTCTTTGGGTACCTCTTCGTAGTGTGAGAATTTGCGTTTGAAAATACCGCGACCCTGTGTGATTGAGCGAAGCTTTGTCGCGTAATCATGAAGCTCAGATAGCGGCACAGTTGCTTTAATAACCTGCATCTTGCCGTTATTATCCATCCCTGATATTTTACCGCGGCGTGACGAGATATCACCCATTACATCACCCATATGAGCTTCAGGAACAGTTACTTCGATCACATAAATAGGCTCGAGCAAAACAGGTTTAGCGTCAAGAAAACCTTTCTTGAAAGCCTGTGCACCTGCTATTTTAAAAGCCATTTCCGAGGAATCAACATCATGATACGAACCATAGTGAACAGTCACTTTAACATCTACAACGGGGTAATGGGCAAGCGGCCCTTTTACTAAAGCTTCAACAACTCCCTTTTCAACTGCAGGGATAAACTTGGTTGGAATAGCACCTCCAACAACTTCATTTGCAAATTCGAATCCAACCCCTCTTTTTTGAGGAGCAAGTCTTAAGAATACATGCCCAAACTGGCCATGACCGCCAGATTGTTTCTTATGCTTATATTCAACACTTTCAATTTTCGCTTTGATTGTTTCTCTAAAAGGTATCCTCGGCTGTACTATATTTACATCAACTCCGTATTTTTCTTTCAGCCGGTTGATGATAATATTCAGATGAAGCTCACCCTGTCCGCTGATGATAGTCTGTCCAAGCTCAGGGTCAAAATGGAATAAGAATGTAGGGTCTTCTTCATGCAGATGTGAAAGTCCGCCTGCTATCTTATCTTCATCTCCCTTTTGTTTTGATGTAAGCGCCTGTTCGATGAGTGAATCCGGAAATATTATAGGATCGATAGTTACAGCCAGCCCTTTGCCCGAGAGTGTATTGTTAACATGGGTATCCTTCAGCTTCACAACTGCGCCGATATCCCCGGTTACAGCCGTTGTCAGTTCTTTTCTGTTCTTGCCATTCATCTGGAATATCTGGGTAAGGCGCTCAACTTTGTTCTTATTCCGGTTTGTCAGATCGACGCCCGTATTAACACTGCCGGAGAGAACCCTGAAAAATGACATTTCACCAACGTGTGGTTCTGAAATAGTTTTAAAAACAAATATTGCTGGCTCACCTTTTGGATCAGATATTACTTCAACGTATTCATCTGAATCTACCTTTTTAGCCATAAACGGGGCTGCATCAAGCGGGCTCGGGCAATACTTGCAGATAAATTCAATTAATGATCTGGTGCCTATGCTAAGCGCTCCGGCAGTACAAAAAACCGGCAGGATCTTTTTTGCTTTAATTTCCCTTGAGAGTCCCTCGATAAGTTCCTCTTCAGTTAAAGTTCCGCCTTCATCAAAAAAGCGGCTCATCAATTCTTCATCTTCTTCGGCAACAATTTCTATCAGTTCCTGGTGCAGCATCTTTGCCTTATCCAGTAAGCCGTCCGGAATTTCGTGTTCGGTATATTCGCCTTTCCCGTCTGTAGCAAACTTCAGCATTTTCATTTTCAGCACGTCAACGATCCTGTCAAAATAAGGTCCTTCATTAACCGGAAACTGGAGTTCAGCTACATGTCCACCGTAAAAATCTCTCAGCTGGTTCAGAGTATTTTCAAAATTAGCCTTTTCATGATCAAGCCTGTTTACTACAAAGCATATCTCGCCCCCATACTCTTTGGCATAACCTACTGCGATCTCAGTCCCGACTTCAACGCCTTCAGATGCGTTAACTACTATGAGCGCTGTATCCATTATCCTCAGTGCAGATTTGACTGCACCAGTGAAATCTGTGTATCCCGGAGTATCTATGAAATTCAGCTTGTAATCTTCCCAATTTGTATTTAAAACCGAGGAATTGATCGAGATCTTTCTTGCGATTTCGTCTTTACTGTAGTCAGATGCAGTTGAGCCGTCTTCGATCTTTCCGAGCCGGTTTACAGCGCCGGTAGTATATAAGATAGATTCTGATAAGATCGTTTTTCCGGAACCGCCGTGACCGGCTATTACGATGTTCCTGATCTTTTCCGGTGTAATGTTACCCAAATTATTATCCCTTCTAAATATTTAGTCTAAACAAATCCTTAAGGAAAGGCTTCTTTTGCCTTCCGTATTTCCAATTGCGGGCAGATATTCAATTCTGCCCGAAAGAACTTTCTTAAATATGTGCTAGTAGAGGTCTTCTTCCGAAACTTTAGCAGAGACTGACCGAATTCTGTTTTTGGAATGAGAGCCATTGCCTGAACCTGTGCCCTTAATAGCGCTGAAAAAAGTCCGGACACCCTTTGATAATGCAGCAATCATATTGAGAGTATCAAAAACATTTGTCTCGACTTCTTTCTGGACTTTCTGCTCAAATTCTATGATCGAATCGGTAGTATCCCTAACGGAATCCACAATACCTTCAACCTTTGCTGTCTGTATCCTTAAACTTGATGATATTTCTTTAAGATCGTTTGAAATAATAAGAGAGTTATCAATTAAAGGTTCAGCTTTGGTTGCGATATGGTCAACCTTCTTTTCCATATTATCAATTGTACTGTTAATGTTATCAACAGCGCTGACGATACGTTTGATTGCAATGATCAAATATATCACCAGCGCTATCAATGCAGAATAAAGTACAACAACAATAATACCCGAAATTAAATTTAATTCCTGCATCAGCTTTTTTTAACTTCTTTGCTTAAATAAAGTTAGTTCAAAGTTTGTTGCGTTCATCCTTATAAGCTTCAACTCCGGCTTTAATAGCATCTTTTACTTTTGCTGTTTCATCACCAATTTTCTCTTTTGCATGTTCATACGAAGTTGTAGTCTTGTCTTTTGCAACATTGAGTATCTTGTTAGCGTCATCAAGAAGATTTCCTGCTTTTTTCTTTGCATCGGAAATAAGTTCTTCGGAGCGCTTTTTTCCTTCGTTGATAATATCCTGTGCTTTGTGTTTAGCAATATCAAGATATTCTTCAGCATCGTCTAGCAGTTCATCTTTCCTGTTCTTTATATCCTGACGAAGCTCTTTCCCGCTTTTGGGTGCATAAAGAAGTGCCAGGATACCGCCGACTATTCCACCGGCTAAAAAACCGAGGAACAGACCCTTTGCTACGCCTCTTTCTTCTGACATAGTGTAATCCTCCTAATTATCCTTCCCGGTAAAAAGGGAAAGAGTTTAAAATTTATTGAACACTTTAAAAATAGTAACAAATAGGGCTAGTTTCAATGTATTATGCAGAGTGCTATAATTCAAAAACAAGCCCTAAAAACACCGGTAAATACCATTACTCCACCTTAAACAGGGCACTAATTGATTGGTTTTCGTTATTCCGCAGAATTGCATGTGCAAACAGGCGGGAAACATCCAGGATCTCTATTTTTTTGGATTTGATATTCAGTGGTACAGTGTTGGCAACAACCAATTTTTTCAGGTTAGAATTCTCTATCTTATGAAGCGCCTGGCCGGAGAGAATCGGATGAGTTGCAGCTCCATAAATATCCCTTGCCCCGTTTTTTTTCAATGCTTCTACGGCTGCTACAAAAGTGTTTGCAGTATCTATCAGGTCATCTACAATCAAAACATTCTTATCCTGAACGTCACCTATAATATTCATTACTTCGGCAACATTGGGTTTGGGTCTGCGTTTATCGATCAATATCAGGTCTGCCCCAAGATTCTTTGCATAGGCACGGGCGCGTTTTGAACCGCCAACATCAGGCGCTGCAACAGCAAGGTTTTTCAGTTTCAGCTTTTTGAAATATTTGAGGAATAAAACGGAGCAGTAAAGATGGTCAACCGGAATATCAAAAAATCCCTGAAGCTGCGGAGCGTGCAGGTCCATGGCAATAACCCGGTCAACTCCCGCTTCTGTCAGCAGATTAGCGATCAGTTTTGCTGTTATTGATACGCGCGGCATGTCTTTTCTGTCCTGTCTTGCATATCCAAAATAAGGGATTACTGCCGTGATCCTTCTTGCAGATGCCCTTACTGCGGCATCTATCATCATTAAAAGCTCCATCAGGTTATCCGAGGGGGGATTAGTTGATTGGACAATATAAACATCCTTTCCGCGGATGTTATCATTGTATTTTACCCATATCTCGCCGTCACTGAAATTAACGATCTTACATTTGCCAATTGGCAGATCCAGATAGTCGCTTATATGCTTTAAAAGATAGCTGGAGTTTCTGCCTGAAAAAATCTGTATCTCAGATCTTGCCATTGGATATTTTTTGTTCGAATTTCTTTGTGGAATACACAAATTTATCAATTAATAATGTGATAATCAATAATTAAGGAATGGGTGAGAAATCCGGGGAAGTGGGTATGAGTTTTTAAACTAATTCATATTTATCTCATTCTTTGCTATTGAGTGGAAATAATTGAAAGGGAGCCGGGGTATATACTTTTGTGTATTTGAACTGGATACTTTTGGTATTGAAATGAACTCTTGTTTCAGGGAAGAAGAATTGAATTCTAATTTGTTTATACTCATATCTGGTGATTTTTCACTCATTATTGTTCCTCCTGAGTTTATAAACCTGATACCTTTTCTATAATATTCTGCTGATTCATGCAAATGGCCGTGCAGTACTATTCCGGCACCGGTATTTCTTAACTGCCTTAATATCCTTTTCTTACCTCTGAGTTTCATAGTCTGTTTTTCAACTGTATGCCAAAATGATCCCGAATCGCTCGTTGGTTCAATATTATCTTTGCAGAAATGATGATGTGCAAGGATAATTATTTGCTTTTTGTGCAGGTGGTATTTGGTTAGTGTTTTTTGAACAGCATCAATTTGTTCAAAACCTATTTTACCATTTGAGGCAAACGGGTTCTTGAGTACCGAATATTCAGCAATTGAATTCAGTCCGGCAAAAACAAAATCATCAAACTCTTTTATGAAAGGAAATACCCGCCCCGCTGTGGGTTTGATAATTCTTTCATTTGCAAAGGTTTCTCTGAAGTAATACTCAAATTCCAGTTCTTTGCTCTTAAAATTTGTGGTTTTGCATTTATTCGGGTAATTTACGATATCTTCGGCAAGGTGCACACCTCCGTAAATATCATGGTTACCGATTGTCAGGGTTAGTTTTTCCGGGTTCAGCAATCCGTGTTTTTTAAATATATTTCGCGCAAGCTCAAATGCAGAACCCTCGGCATTTTCAGTTATGTCTCCGGTAATTACAACATGATCAAAGTCATTATCTGAAATATATTCCAGCAATTTAAGGGTATTTTTTAAGTTGTCTTTTTTGTAAGTTTTATCTAAATGCAGATCTGATATGTGGGCTATTCTCACCTATTTTTAATTCAAAGATAAGCGCATTTGGTTAAGTTTTCATTAAGTATGAGTGAGGATTAAATTATAATTTTGAGCTTTCCGGAAGATTAATTAAGATTGAATTTATTTCTAACATAAATTTAATAATTTTGCCCTAATTTTAACAGTAGTAAGTAAGAATAAAAAGCAAATGGAATTGAAAAACAAACACCTGGAAAAGTACCTGAATTTTGCTGTAAAATTGGTCAAAAACTCGAATGATATAACGCTTAAGTATTATCAGAAGAAACTAAAACACAAAGTAAAAGATAATAATTCACCTGTAACAATGGCTGATCTTAATTGTGAGAAATTCATGTCATTTAAAATCAAAACCAGATATCCGGAACACAGTATTCTTGGTGAAGAAGGCGGGGAATCAGGCAGCGGGTCAGAATTCAAATGGATAATTGATCCTGTTGACGGCACTAAGAATTTTATGAGAAAATATCCCTACTGGGGCACTATGCTTGCTTTGGAATACATGGGAGAAATAATCCTGGGAGTAATTTCAATGCCTGCTTTAAAAGATTTCGTTTACGCTGCAAAGGGCATGGGATGCTATTACAATGATAAAAAAGCAAAGGTCAGTAAAATAAAACTTCTTAAGGATTCATATCTGATCCACGGAGGTATTGATTATATTTCAACTGAGAGCTATAAGGATAATTTCTTAAATCTTAGCAGAGCCTGTTATTACAGCAGGGGATTCGGGGACTGTCATGGCCATGCGTTTATAATCAAAGGTAAAGCGGAGATAATGGTTGATCCTCATGTTTCCCCCTGGGATGTTGCGCCGGTTAAAATATGTGTAGAAGAATCAGGTGGTATGTTTACTGATCTTAGCGGAAAAAAAAGCATTTATTCAGGAAATGCACTTGTAACAAACGGTAAAGTCCACGAAGCTGCACTGAAAATGTTAAACATGAATCTTGAAAGCCGCGATATCACAAGGACAGAATAAAGAGAATCTAAAGGCATTTCAAAGCAATTTCAAAATTTCAAACTCCATTTTAACCTCCCATGAATAATCATGCGGGGGTTTTTTGTTGCTTCTTATAAAGTTTAAAATTGATAAATTACAGTTGATAAGATCATAATATGATAATTGCTTTATTTGCCGGAATAATTACGGGTTTTATTGTCTCCGTGCCTCCACTGGGGCCGATTGCCTTTGCTCTGATCTCAAAAGGTTTCAGAGGCGAATATAAAGAAGGAATGGCAGTTGCTGCAGGCTCTGCTTTTATGGATATGGTTTATGCTCTTATAGCTTTTGGCGGAATATCGTTATTTATCTCACTCCTCCCCAACAGTGCTGAAGAACTGATTAACGGAAACTCCCAAACGATCCAAATTATCCTGATCTATACCGGTTGTGTTGTTGTAATAATATACGGAATACGGATAATGAAGATAAAAATGGATTTTTCCAAGATAGAAGAAAAAGAATCAGGGATCCTAAGTAAGGCAGAGAAAAGAGCCGATGTATTTATACATAAACACAAGGTACCGGTTGCAAGCGATTCTAATTTTTTCGGGCTGTTTGTAATGGGAATTATGCTTTGTATATCCTCTATCACACTCCCGGCATCCTGGTTTGCACTGGTAGGTTACATCAAGAGTTTTGGTGCATTTGAAGCATCAGTACTAACCGGATTCATTTTTTCAGTTGGCGCATTCACCGGAACGATGCTCTGGTTCTGGCTTTTGCTTAAGTTAATTTCCGGTAACAAGCATAGAATTGATAAAAACACGGTGAATAAGCTAAATGTAATTGCAGGTATAATCTTAATAGTCCTTGGAGTTATCTTATTCGGCAAGGCTACCGCGACTGTTTTTAACTTGTTTTAGAGCCATAGATAATTCATTCGCCCTTAATTTTAAATCAAAACAAGCTCTCTTCAACAACCCTTTACCCGAAAAAAATTTCACAAAATAGCGAAAAAACCCTTGACAAATGGTTTTTTTTTCGTATTTTTGTAGTGGAGGAAAATGGAGGAAAGTGGAGGTCAGCCTATTTCACCTTTCTTACTCTTTTAAACCGACAAAAAACCAGTAAAAATAACGAAGAAAAATTAATTGTTCCAGGGACACTCTAATACTACAATAGATGAAAAAGGCAGAATAATTATTCCTGCCAAGTTCCGTAAGCATATACTGCCGGAAGCCAATGGCATATTGAGTGTAACACTTGGAAGAGATAATTGCGTTTGGCTTTTCCCGGCATATGAATGGACCAAGGTTCTGCAGACCGTACAGAATACAAATCCATATACAAATGATGAGGTCCTGATGAGAAGGCAAATGCTTTTTCAGGCTGATGAGCTTTCTATTGACTCGCAGCACAGAGTTTTGGTCCCCCAGGAATTGCTAAAGATAGTTGGAATAAAAAAAGAAATTCTGCTTATCGGACAGATCGAAAGAATTGAAGTATGGAACCCGGCAGCTTATGATAAATATCTTAAAGAGAGCTCTGAATCATACGAAGGGGTAATGCAGAAAGTAATGACAAAGCTATATTCAAAAAATTCCGGTGAGTAGGGAATACATTGAATGAAGAATTCTATCATGAGCCGGTACTTATAAACGAAACATTAAAGTACCTGCTCGATAGCGGAAGCAAAACGGGTTACACGGTTTATGTTGACTGCACACTTGGAGGCGGCGGTTACACCAAAAAAATATTAGAAGAATCACCTGAAGCAAAAGTAATTGCAATAGATAGAGATGTTTTTGCAATAAAGCATTGTAAAAAAGTTCTTGAAAAGTTTGCCGGAAGGATCATTTTTGTACAGGGCAATTTTGGCAATATAAAACAGATTATCAAAGACGCAGGGTTTGATAAGATAAGCGGAATTGTGATGGATCTTGGGCTCTCATCTTACCAGTTAAGCAGTGAAGCCGGATTCAGCTATCAAAAAGATACTTCGCTGGATATGAGGGCTGATAAAGATCAAAAACTGACGGCAAAAGATATCCTGAACAGATATGATGAGAAGGAGATAATGCGGATACTATACGAGTACGGTGAGCTTAGGTATGGAAGGAAAATTGCTCAGGAAATTGTTCATTCAAGAAAGAATAAGAAATTTGAAACGACTTTTGACCTGGTCGGGCTATTGAAGAACCTGGTTCCCGCAAGATTTCTGAACAGCGATCTTTCGAAACTTTTCCAGGCAATAAGGATAGAGGTCAATAATGAACTGGAAAATCTAAAAAGGGTAATTGAAGATTCAGTTGACACACTTGAAATAGGCACAAAAATAGCAGCAATTTCATATCATTCTCTCGAGGACAGGATAGTTAAGAACGGGTTCAGAAGCGACGATCGGCTGAAAGTAATAACAAAAAAACCCGTTGAGCCAGGTGAAGAAGAGATCACAGTGAACATCAGGGCAAGAAGTGCTAAGCTAAGGGTGGCAGAAAAGATATAAAGCAGAAATGAAGATTTAATCTTAAATAATAATTAAGGGCTGTCAAGGTAAACAGGCAGTAAATAAATGAGAAGCCCAAAACAGAGAAAAATTTCACTATTCAACCTCATGGTTATGCTTTTCATAGCCTCGGGAATAATAATCTTCTTTGTTAACAATATCATTGCTGTGAATTCACTCGTTGTTGACAACTCCAATATCCAGACCGAAGTAAACAAATCCGTTACTTTCAATAATAATCTTCAGACTGAAATAGAGCGGCTTTCTAATTTTGATAACATCAAAAATACTGCTGTTGATAAGCTGGGTTTGGAATATTCCACTACCCAGCCCAGGAAAATAACAATTGAGAAATCAGAATTCGATAATTTGACCGAATAATATACATGCATAGGGTCATATGGCATAACCCATAAATAAATGAGGGAGAGAACAAGTCCAAATATTAAGTCAAGCACCGAAAGAAGAATAACTCTTTTCATGGTGATATTCGGCCTATTGTTCATTGTAATCCTTTTCAAACTTTTCAAAATACAGGTCATAGAAGCATCCAGATACCAGCTGGCGGCTAAGAAGCAGTATGAGAGCAAAATATCTTTGAAGCCTTCGCGCGGGATTATTTTTGACAGAAAGATGAATGCACTGGTATCAAATATCAATATGTACTCTTTTGCTGCAGATCCGAACATGGTTGATAATAAAGATTCAGTAGCTGCAATTTTCGCAGAAATTTTCGGGAAAGATAAAAATTACTACACGGATAAACTAAATACCAAGAATACATCATTTGTATGGCTTGAAAGAAGAATTGACCCAAAGCATGAATCTCAGGTGAGGGATCTGAATCTTTCAGGTGTAATAAAGCTCAATGAGCCAAACAGAATATTTAATTATGATAAGCTTTCTTCTCAGCTGATCGGGTTTACAAATATCGATAATATCGGCTTAAGCGGTGTTGAGCTTGAGCTCAATGACCTTCTTGCAGGAAAAGACGGGTATGTTGTAATGCAGAAAGACGGGCTTGGCAGAAAGCGTCCTGCAGTCGAATATCCGCGCCAGGAACCGCTTGACGGGGATAACGTCATCCTTACTATCGATATGAACATCCAGAAGATTGTTGAAGAAGAACTGGAATCCGGGGTAAATGTTAATAATTCCCTCGGCGGAAAAGTCATAGTAATGAATGTTAAAACCGGCGAGATACTGGCTATGAATTCAGTTTCAGTTGACGGCTCAAGCCCGGATAAAATTGCTGAGATCACGGATTTATATGAACCCGGTTCAACTTTCAAAATAGTTACAGCAGCAGCTGCACTGGAAGAAAACCTGTTGAACAAGTTTGATGTTATCAACACTTATGGCGGTGAATATATGAACATTAAAGATTCCCATAAATTTACCAGCCTGACTTTCCAGCAGGTCATAGAGCAATCCAGCAATATCGGAACTATACAGATCGCCAATAAGCTTGGAAGGGAAAGATTCTATAAATATGCCAGGGATTTTGGATACGGAATAACCACCGGAATTGACCTGCCCGGAGAAATGAAGGGCAGGCTGAAAAGACCGGTCGAGTTCTCCCCGGTTTCACTTAATTATATGGCAATTGGTTATGAATTACTTGTAACGGCGCTGCAGATGACAAATGCTTATTCCTGCGTGGCTAACGGAGGAATGATGATGAAACCCTTTTTAATAAGGAAAATACTCGCACCGGACGGTACATTATTAAAGGAATTTAAACCAACTGAGATAAGGAATGTAATTTCTAAAAATACTGCTAAAACTTTGACAGAATTATTTGTTGGAGTTGTCGAAAGAGGCACCGGAAAAGATGCCAGGATCGAAAACATCAGGATAGCCGGAAAGACCGGAACTTCCCAAAAGATGGTTGAGGGTAAGTATTCAAAAAGCAAGTATACCTCATCATTCATAGGTTACTTCCCGGCTGAAAATCCGCAAATTGTTGTAGCGGTCATTATAGATGCTCCGGGAGCCGGTGAATATTACGGTGGTAAAGTGTCGGCGCCGATATTCAGGAAAATAGCAGAAAGAATTATTAACCTTACGGGATTGCACGAATTTTCATCCCCGGATAATAATGCAAACATTGTACTTGCGGGCAATTTACAGACTGAAAACAATTCTTCCGATAAAGTGAACCTTGTAAATTTTGATGTTGCCGATGCAGTGAAATTCCTTAAGGAAAACCAGCTTGGATATGAAATTGAAGGCCTGAAAAAGAATGCAATAGTAACAGAGCAAAACTTTTTTACGGACGAAAAAGGTGAGAAAAAGATAAAACTGATAACAGCCGCCGGCCAGAATGAGAACAAACTGATAAGGGATTCAAGAATGAAAATGCCTGACTTAAAAGGATTGAGCATGAGGAAATGCATTAAATTAATTTCTTCATTCGGAGTAGAATATAAAATTAACGGGTTCGGAAAAGTTACATGTCAGAATCCGGAGGCAGGATCTGTAATTAATAAAAATCAGGTTATAGCCATCAGTTGTGAAAATCCGGATCAGTAAATAATGAAATTTTTAGAAATGACAGCAATTGCTGAAGAAGAAATAGTAGATATAGGAAAACAGTTTGACTTTACAGTCAGCAAACTATGCTATAACTCAAATGATGTTGAGCCAAACAGCATTTTCTTTGCTATAAAAGGGTATAATACAGATGGGAATAATTTCGTGAAGGACGTTCTTGACCGGGGAGCAATGGCTGTTTTTACCGATGGTGAACCCGGGATTTCGGATTCACGCATTTTCAAAGTGAAAGATTGCCGGAAGCTCATGGCAATTTTAAGCAATGCTTTTTACGGTTCACCTTCAAAAAAAATGAAGCTGATAGGAGTAACGGGTACAAACGGAAAAACAACTGTAACCAGCCTGATAAATTTTGTTTTACTCTCTGCAGGTAAAAAAACAGGTTTAATAGGTACAAACGGTAACTATATTAATAAAAGATTTTTGAAGACCGATCATACTACTCCGGAATCAATTGATCTCAACAGGCTGCTTATGGAGATGAGCGATGAAGAAGTGGAATTTGCAGTTATGGAAGTTTCATCTCACTCACTTGTATTGAACAGGGTGTTCGGGCTCGATTTTGATATTGCTGTATTTACCAACTTAACCCCGGAACATCTCGATTTTCACGGCAGTATAGATTCATACGTTGAAGCAAAAAAGAAATTATTCGATTCAATGAAAAGAACCGGACAAAAAGGGATAACACCCGCAGTGATATACAATTGCAATGATGAACTTGGCGCAAGAATGATAAGTACTTCTGAAGCAGAAAGGATTTCTTATGGATTCGGGTGCGGAGCGTTTTCTGTAAAGAATTTCGAAATGGATTTCAGCGGGATGAGTTTTAATGTACTTGTCCCCAGAAATGGTGAAAACCTGGATAAAATTAAGATCAGGACAAAATTGACGGGAAAATTCAATATTCACAATATACTTGCTGCTGTGGCTTCTCTTAAATCGCTGGGATTGAAATATTCCGAAATTCTTGATTCCATTGCAGAGTTCGATCCGGTGGATGGCAGGTTTAACCAGGTAATCCTTAAAAATGGCGCTGTTGCAATAATTGATTATTCACATACTCCCGATTCATTATTAAAGGCAATAACTACAATTCGGGAAATTCTTGGAAGTAATAAATCAAAAGGAAGAATAATTACTGTATTCGGCTGCGGAGGAAACAGGGATAGAACCAAACGCCCAATAATGGGCAGAATTGCAGCAGAGTTAAGTAATGAAGTGATCATTACTTCAGATAATCCAAGAAATGAAGACCCGATGACAATTATTGAGGAGATCAAAGAAGGAATAATAAGTGATAATTATTCAGTTGAAGAAAATCGTGAGCTTGCAATTCAAAAGGCTGTTGAAATGAGCAATAAAGGCGATGTAATTTTAATTGCCGGAAAAGGACATGAGACTTACCAGGAAATAAAAGGCATTAAGTATCATTTAAGCGATAAGGAAACAGCTTTAAAATACAGCTGATGGATCTAAGTATAAAGGATCTTTTGCAGATTGGCGGGGCAAAGATTGTAAATGAAAATAACATCAGGAATCACAGGTTCAGCAATGTTTCAATTGATTCAAGGAAATGTGCTTCAAGGGATCTTTTTTTTGCTATAAGAGGTGAAAGATTTAACGGACATGATTTTGTGTGCGATGTTCTAAAAAAAGCCAGGTGCGCTGTAGTTGAAAAAAAATGGTTTGATAATTTAAGCAGTTCCCAAAAACGTTCTTTTAATAATAAATCTCTGGTTACTGTAGGCAATACGGTGAAGGCGCTGGGTGAACTGGCAAATATATTCAGAAGGAAGTTTGTCATACCGGTTATTGCCATTGGAGGCAGCAATGGAAAGACAACTACCAAGGATATTGTTGCTTATGTGTTATCAAAAAAGTTCAATGTATTGAAGACCGAAGGAAACCTGAATAATGAGCTTGGTTTACCGCTCACTCTTTTCAGGCTGAAAAGTGACCATGAAATAGCTGTAATTGAAGTAGGGACTAATCACTTTGGTGAGATAGATAGGCTGTGCAGAATTGCCGAACCTCAATTCGGGCTTCTGACAAATATCGGTAAAGAACATTTGGAATTTTTAAGAGACTTAAGGGGAGTTGCAAAAGCCGAAGGAGAGCTGGTTAACTACCTGCAGAGTAAATACGGAACAATGTTTCTAAATGCAGACGATATGCATTTAAGAAAAATGGCAAAAAAGAAGAACATCAAGGTTTTTTCATTTGGATCAGCGGGAAAAGTTGATGTTAAAGGCAAAGTAAAGAGATACAAAAGCTTTTATCCTGAAATTGAAGTAAAATATTTAAAGAAAAAGATCAGTACACAGTTAAATACTATAGGTTATCAAAGTTACCTGGCTGCGCTCGGAGCGGCCGCAGTAGGGCTTTATTTCGAAGTTCAGTCTGGTGATGTTAAAAAGGCATTGAATGAATACAGGCTTAATTCAAATAAACGCAACCAGCTGAGGAATATTTCCGGAGCTTGGATAATAGATGATACCTATAATTCAAATCCCGGTTCAGTTAAGCCTGCGCTTGAAAATTTGAGAGCGTTCAGAATAAATGGCAGTAAGTTCGTGGTATTAGCTGATATGCTGGAACTTGGAAAATCAAGTATAAAGGAACACAGAGAGATAGGAAAGCTGGTACGGAAATTGAAGTTTGAGAATCTCTATACATATGGCAAAGATTCATACCAAACATTTCTGGCGGCTAAAGGAGTAAAAAATAACTATCATTTTCAGGATAAATCAACTTTGTCGGAATTTCTGAAGTTGAACCTGAAAAAAGGCGATGCAGCTTTGGTTAAGGGTTCACGATCAATGAAAATGGAAGAGGTCATTGAAAATCTCTCGAAATGAGTTAAATAATATCATTATTAATCACTAATGTTATACTATTTAGCAGAATACATAAACAAGACATACAATCCTCCCGGATTTGATGTGTTCAAATTCCTGACCTGGCGCTCAGCGCTATCTGCTATAACTGCAATGATCATTTGTTTCTGGATAGGTCCGAAAATTTTGAAAGTGCTGAATGAAAAAAGAGTTGCAGACGAGATCAGGGCAGACGGCCCGAAATCACACTTAGTAAAATCAGGAACGCCAACAATGGGCGGTGTGATAATTATACTATCTATTATTGTGCCGGTACTGTTATGGGGCGATCTGAAAAATACATACATTTTGCTGATACTTCTTGCAACCATATGGATGGGCCTGGTGGGATTCATTGACGATTATTTAAAGGTGTTCAAGAAAATGAAAAAAGGGCTTGTAGCAAGATATAAGCTGATGAATCAAATAGGGCTTGGCATTGTAGTAGCATGCCTGATCTATTTTTTACCTGAATTTGACAGAATTAATTCCGTGACAACGATTCCGTTCCTTAAGCAGATCGAGTTTGATTTTTCGTATCTGTATATACCCATTATGGTCTTTATCATTACGGCGACCTCTAATGCAGTTAACCTTACCGATGGTCTTGACGGACTTGCAATTGGAACTGTAGGTATTGCCGGACTTGCAATCGGACTAATAGCGTACTTATCAGGTAACGAAATATTCAGCAGATATTTGAATATTATATATTTGCCCGGTAACGGTGAGCTGGCAGTTTACTGCGCAGCTTTAGTAGGCGCTTCGCTTGGATTCCTTTGGTTCAACTCATATCCTGCCCAGGTAATTATGGGGGATACGGGTTCCCTTGCCTTAGGAGGTGCCATAGGTACACTTTCAATATTAGTCAAAAAAGAGTTTCTGCTGCCGATTCTTGGAGGTATATTTTTTGCAGAATCTTTATCAGTGATCATTCAAAGGTACTATTTTAAATATACAAAAAAGAAAACAGGAGAGGGGAAAAGGGTTTTCAAAATGGCACCGCTTCATCATCATTTCGAATTAGCGGGAATCCCGGAGCCTAAAATTGTAACCCGGTTTTATATTGTTGCAGTAATCCTGGCAATATTAACATTTGCAACATTCAAGGTAAGGTAAGTAAATAAACAAATTTAAAGGATAAGTAATATGAAATTAACCAAGATATTCGCAGTAATATTTATTATGATATTCATATCATCGGTTTCATTTTCACAGATGCTTAATAAAGAACTTAAATTGAAATCCGGCAATAATGAAGGTTTAAATTTAAGTGCTTATAAGCTGAAATCAGGAGAAACAAAAACAAATCTGTTCCAGAAACCTTCAAAGAAGATTTACTTTGTTCCGGGAGGCAAGATTGGTATGTTCTTTCTGCAGGGTGATTATACAGGTAACCAAATGATCTCACTCGAAGTATTTGGTAAATATGTCGGCGATGGCTTCTGGGCTGAGATAAGTTTACCATTCAGGTTCAAGACAAGCCCTGCCTTCACAGATATAGGATTGGACATAAATGTAATGTACCCGTTTTTAGGATCGAAGAATAAATCAGAACTTGACCCATTTATTGGAGGCGGATTAGGCCTGCATTTCATTGGAATGGACAGGGAGGACTCGACTGGAACCCACGTTGCAGCAAGGGGCGGGCTGGGGCTTAATCTCATAGCCGGAGCAGTATTTTTCAGAAATTATGATTTTAACGTAATTGTTGAATTAAAATATTTTAATTATTTGAGGGAGTTTGACGATTTAAGATACCAGGGAATCGGGTTAAATGTAGGAGTTACATTTCCAAAATAATATCAGGTTGAATAAAATACTCAGGAAATATAAAAAAGTATCTGTTATTGGTACTGCAAAAAGCGGAGTTGCAGCGGCAAAACTTTTTAAAAAAAATGGATTTGAAGTTTTCTTGAGTGAATCTGCAGCTCAGGATAAAATAAGCTCAATATTTGTGAATGAAATTGTTGAAAGCAGTATTGAACACGAATTTGGAGGTCACAGCAGCAGAGTATTTGATACCGACCTGCTGATTGTAAGCCCGGGTGTACCTCAAAAATCTGAAGTTATCAGGATCGCTAAAGAAAAAGGCATAGATATAGTAAGTGAAGTAGAAGCTGCTTCCTGGTTTTGCAAAGGAAAAATAATCGCAATTACCGGCACTAACGGGAAGACAACCACAACTACACTCATAGGAGAGATATTTAAAGATGCAGGGTTTAAAACATATGTTTGCGGCAACATCGGAAGACCATTTTCAGAAATAGCGCAAGAAACAGATGAAAAGTCAATTGTTGTTTTGGAAACAAGCAGCTTTCAGCTTGATAATATCATGAATTTCAAACCGTACATCTCAATTCTTCTGAATATTACTCCGGACCATTTGGATAGATACGATTCATATGAAAAATATGCTGATTCAAAAATGAGAATAACAGAAAATCAAAATGATGGCGATTATTTTGTATTCAATTATGATGATGAGCTGGTCAAGAAATCAAGCAGCAATAATATTAAAGCAAAGCGCTCGGCATTTAGTATGAGCCCGGAAATTAAAGAAAAATTCGATTCCGGTGCGTATGTGGATAATTTTGACCTCATTTATTTTTACTATATGGGAGAAGAAAACATCATAGATACTCAAAAGCTCATAATTAAAGGTCAGCATAATGTATATAATACAATGGCTTCGGTTATTTCAGCCAGAATATTCGGAATCGAAAAAGAATATATCAAAAAAACTGTCGAAAACTTCAGGGGAGTTGAGCACAGGCTTGAATTTATAAGAGAATTAAAGGGTGTAAAGTTTTACAACGATTCCAAAGCTACAAATGTAAATTCAGTATGGTATGCCCTCAGGGGTTTTAGTGAACCGCTTGTATTGATCTTAGGCGGAAGAGATAAGGGCAATGATTACAGCCAGATCGAAAAAGAAGTAAAAGAGAATGTGAAATATATTGTTGCAATCGGTGAATCGAAGAATAAAGTATATGACTTTTTCAAAGAAATTCTTCCGGTGAAAATTGCAGAAAGCCTTGAAGATGCAGTGGATAAAGCTGTTTCTAATGCATCTGCAGGAGAAGTTGTACTGCTTTCACCGGCATGCGCCAGTTTTGATATGTTCGATAATTACGAACATAGAGGAAAAGAATTTAAGAAAATTGTGAATTCACTATAATAGATGGAAGCGCGAATAAATAAGATCGATCTTGGAATACTGATTCCAATTCTTGCGTTGATAACATTCAGCCTGGGGGTGGTTTACAGTGCCTCTTCCAGCTGGTCAGTCAAGCTGGCAGGTGATAGTTCTTACTTATTCCGTAATCACCTCATAAGGGCATCGGCCGGAATATTCCTGATTTTTGTTGTATCACGGTTTAGCTACCTTCACCTGATCAGATACAGAAAATTGCTGATGGGCGCTGCTGTTCTTATGCTTTTATATCTTTTGTTTGCCGGAGTAGAAACTACAAAAGGGGCATCCCGGTGGATATATCTTGGAGGTTTCAGTTTTCAGCCGGCAGATTTTGTTAAGTACGCTCTACTGATAAACATAGCTTTTCTTTTAGCCAAGAAAAAGGATTATATCGGCAATTTGTATTATGGATACCTGCCTCTATTGGGCTATGTTTTGATAGTTGTTGCATTAATTGCAGTTCAGCCTAATTTCTCCACGGCAAGCGTAATATTCATTTCAAGTCTGATGCTGTTCTGGGTTGGTAAAGTTAAAATAAAGCATATGGCAATTACTGTTCTTTCAATGCTGCCGGCTGCAATTCTGTTTGTTCTCTCAAAACCTTATATTCTCAACAGAATATTTTCTTACAAAGAGCATACATCAGGCGGAGATGCAAGTTACCAGTTATCACAGGCAATTATCGGTTTCGGAAACGGCGGACTTCTTGGTGTTGGGCCGGGAAACTCTAACCAGCGCGAATTCTTCCTGCCGCAGTCATATGATGATTTTGTATTCTCGATCGTTGGTGAAGAATATGGTTTCTGGGGAGTTACCATAGTTATTCTTCTTTTCGGGATTTTTATTTACAGCGGATTAAAGCTAGCAAAGAATTTGCAGGACGATTTTGGAAAATACCTCGCATTCGGGATAACGATAATTATCGGGCTGAATGCAGTTATCAATATGATGGTAGCAACTGGAATGATACCAACGACGGGACAGACACTGCCTTTTATCAGTTACGGCGGAACATCAATAATTTTTAACTCGATTGCCGTTGGATTGCTGCTGAACATATCAACTTACAGACTGCAGCCAAAGGGCGCATTGTTACGTGAATCACTTGAACTGGCAGAAGCTGAAGGAAGCAATGATCAATAAGATCTTGTTTGCAGCAGGCGGAACAGGCGGGCACATTTATCCCGCAATAGCAATAGCAGATGAATTAAGAAAAATGAATCAAAATATAGATATCAGATTTATAGGGGCAAAAGGCAGAATTGAGGAAAAAATAGTGCCTCAAAACGGATATAAACTTGAAACAATTGATATCAGCGGATTCAAAAGAAGCCTGAGTATAAAAAACGTATCTGCGGCATACAAAGTCCTGAAATCAATCCGGAGATCTAAAGAAATATTGAATGAATTTAAACCTGAAATAGTTTACGGTACAGGCGGTTATGTTTCGGGGCCTGTGCTCAGGACAGCAGCTAAAATGGGAATTCCTACCGTAATTGAAGAAGGGAATTATTATCCCGGGGTTACCGTGAAATTGGTTTCAAAATATGCTACCAGGGTAATATTGAATTTTGAAGGGACGAAAAAATATCTGAAAAGACAGGACAATATAGAAATTATGTCTTACCCGGTCAGAGAGAATCTTAAAAGGTATGGAAAAAGTGAATCCGCTATTTACTTCGGCCTGGACCCGAATAAAAATATTTTATTTGTATTTGGAGGTAGCCAGGGAGCTAACTCCATTAATAATTCACTGAAAAAATGTTTCAAAAATATTACATCATCCGGTATACAGATCATTTGGCAGACGGGTGACAAAGATTTTGAGAGTATTTGTAAAATTGTTAACAGCAATAAAAATGTTAAAGTGTTAAAATACATTGATAATATTGACTATGCATATTCTGCTTCTGATCTGGTTTTATGCAGGTCTGGGATCTCAACAATTATGGAGCTTGCAAGCTTTGGCTCAGCGGCAGTTTTTGTCCCTTTCCCGGGAGCTGCCGAAAACCATCAGCAAAAGAATGCTGATGCACTTGCAGAAAAAAATGCGGCTGAGATAATACCGGACAGGGAGCTGGATATTAAACTGGAACCAATTGTAACCGGGCTCTTAAGCAATAAAGAAAAGTTAAACAGTTTTAAGAAAAATATAGCTCAGTTTTCAAATAAAAAAGCAGCTTCAAAAATTGCGAATATGCTGAGTGAATTAATAAAAGAACCTGTAAAAAGGGGTAATAAAACAGTATAAAAATGGAAGAGAAAATTCATAAACATAGAATGGATTTCTATTACCAGTCACTGGTTATTTACCTTTTGTTTTTTGCTGCTTATGTGCTGATAAAAGGTACAATTGGAGAGAGTTTCAGGTCATTATATAACGACCCGATCTTTTACATCCTGATCTTTTTCATCGTGGTATTTTTATTTATTGTAGTAGTTAATATTATCAGGGCGCCTACTATAATATTGAAAAACGACAGGATTGTATTCAAAAACAGGTTTGGCAGCAGGGAAGTGTTTTTTACAGATATTCTAAATATTAAGATCGGAAGAAGAAGAAAATCAGACGAGGAATTGACATACAGGATTATTAAGCTGAAGCTTAAACACAGACGAAAACAATTGAGGATAAGAGCAAATGATTTTGAAAGGGGTACTGAGCTTATCAGAGAATTTTTGAAAATTAAACATCCGCAGACGGTTAATAAACCTGAATAATAAAAGTGCTGACTAAAAAGAATAACATATATTTCATAGGAATAGGCGGAATCGGAATGAGCGGGCTTGCTGAGTATTACATACTCAATGGCAGCAGTGTTTCAGGCTCTGATATGACAGCAACACATATTACTGAAAGGCTTGCCGGGCTGGGAGCAAAGATAAATATCGGCCACTCCGAAAATAATATTAATACTTCTATTGATACCGTTGTCTATACATCGGCTGTGAAACAGGATAACCCTGAGTACAAAAGGGCAGCTGAACTGGGGTTAAGGATTATCCGCCGTGCTGAAATGCTTGGTGAAATAGTAAATGATAAATATTTAATAGCAGTTTCAGGTACACATGGAAAAACCACTACGACTGCTATGATCGGTAAGTTACTGGTAGATGCAGGTATGGACCCGCTCATATTTGTCGGAGGGAATGTACAGTTGTTTGATGGCGGTGCATCACGTATTGGAAACGGCAATTTTGCAGTAGTTGAAGCAGATGAATATGACAGGTCATTCCTTGCATTAAGGCCCGATGTTACAGTTATAACCAATATAGATGAAGATCATCTGGATATATACAAAGATCTTGAAGACATTAAAGAGACATTCAGGATATTTTGCGATCGCTCTAAATACGGTGCATATATCATTTACTGCGGTGATGATGATAATATCAAGGGTTTTATGAATTCAATAAACAGGGAAAAGATTTCTTATGGTTTTGATGATAAGAATTACCTTAAAATAATTGATTATAGTGCTGCGGCAAATAAACATAATTTCTCTATTCTCAATTCACACAGTTCATACATTGATATTAATATCGGTTTGGTAGGAAAGCACAATGCTCTGAATTCAACAGCTTGTTTTGCAGTTTCAAAAGTGCTTGATATTGCTTTTGATAAATACAGAGAAAGTATCTCCGGTTTTAAGACTGTTGACAGAAGATTGCAGCTGATGTATAACAAAAATGGAATAAAAGTATATGATGATTATTCCCACCATCCGGTTGAAGTAAGGGCCAGCTTAAAAGGACTTAGAGAAATTTCAGAGGGCAGGCTTATCACTGTGTTTCAGCCGCATTTGTATTCAAGAACAAGGGATTTCTACAGAGATTTTGCAAAAGAACTTTCAATTTCAGATAAGGTGATCTTAATGGATATATATCCTGCAAGAGAGCTGCCGATTGATGGTATTACAAGCGGACTGATTTTCAATGAGATTCAAAAGCTGAATAAAGATGTATCACTGGTACATGACAAAAACAGGATTATTGAATTACTGCTGACTGAGGCAAAGAAAAGTGATACTATAGTTTTTCAGGGTGCCGGAGACATAACAAATTTATGCAGTGAATTTGTAAAAATACTTGAATCAGGAAATAATTGATATCAATATCAGAAATACAACGGGTATTTAAGGGCAGGATTACTCTGAATGAGCCTCTTGCTCAGTACACCACCTTCAGAATTGGCGGTGTTGCTGATTATTTTGTTGAACCCGTAAACGGGGATGATGCAGTAAATATAATTAAGTATGCAAACAAACAGGGTATACCTTTT
This sequence comes from Ignavibacteria bacterium, assembly GCA_025451455.1. Classification (GTDB taxonomy): domain Bacteria; phylum Bacteroidota; class Ignavibacteria; order Tepidaquicellales; family OLB5; genus OLB5. The sequence continues at coordinate 6,496 of JANWKI010000099.1, read as the reverse complement.
TATGTAATGGGCAATGGCAGTAATATACTTATCAGCGATGAAGGTATTAAGGGAATAGTCATAAATCTGGAATCGGCGTTTAACTATCTAAGGCATGAAAAGGAAATTATTACCGCCGGAGCCGGGGTTAAAATAGCGAAATTTGTGGATTACTGTATACAAAAGGGATATGCAGGAGTAGAAATGCTTGCAGGAATTCCCGCAACCGTGGGCGGTGCACTGGTTATGAATGCAGGGGCTTACGGCGGCGAGGCAGCAGACCATGTATGCGAAGTTACTGTAATAAAAAATGAAACTCTTAAGAAGCTTGGGAAAGAAGAATGTGATTTTGGCTATAGAAATTCGAATCTGAAAGGTACCGTTGTTTTAGAGGCTAAATTCATACTGCCAGAAGGGAACAGGGAAGAATTATTAAAGAGGCGTAAAGAGCTTATACAGAAAAGGAATGAATCGCAGCCTGTTGAGATACCAAATGCGGGTTGTGTTTTCAAAAACCCGAAAGATAATAAAGCTGCCATACTGATAGATCAGTGCGGATTAAAGGGTACTATCTATGGAGGCGCAATGGTATCGGCCAAACATGCAAATTTTATCGTGAACTATGATAATGCAACTGCAAATGATGTGATAGAACTTGTTAAGATCATCAGGAAAACCGTAAGAGAAAGAACAGGGATTGATCTTGAAATGGAAGTAAAACTCATCGGGTTTGAGGAGGTGGCAATATGAAAAACTGGAAGCTTATCATATTATTTATAATCGTGATAATCTTCGCTTTTTCAAGCATTGTACTATCCGGCCTGTGGAAAGATAAATCCACTATTAAGAGCATAAGCCTGAACGGTAATATTACATTATCAAAAGATGAAATATTCGATTTTGCCAAACTAAATGATTCAATGATCTGTTCAAATGTTCTTTCGCTCGATATGATCGAATCAAGGATCTCGAAACATCCGAATATCAGGAAGGTTGTTGTTTCTAAAGATGGTGCAGTTATTAAAATAGAAATTTCTGAGAAGAATCCTTTTGCAGCAGCTACAGGCGGCAGCGAAGTATTCCTGGTGGATGACCAGCTGACCCTGTATACGCTTAAGAAAGAACAAATGAATATTGATCTGCCGGTTATCAGCGGACTTTCAGCAGAACTTAATACCGGTGCATACGGGAAAGATGACCTGAAAAAATTAAAGATTGCACAATATATCATCAGCCAGTCAATTAAGCTGAATAAGAGCCTGTATAATTATATTTCCGAAATTAACTTTTCTGATACTAACCAGATAACAATTATTACAAGTGATGATGCGACGCCTGTATACTTAATAGATTATTCTTCCTTACCCGGAAAAGATAAGTATGAATTACCAAATGCATTAAAAGATATCAATAATCTTTCACTGAGGAATGCAATTAACAGTAAATTAATCCAATTGAATGGATTTCTGAAACAGGTGCGAGTGTACAGACCGGCAAATTCTTTTAAATACATCGATATGAGATACAACGATATTATAGTTGTAAAAAATAATAACCTGCAAACAGAACAGTAAAAAAACTATGGCCAAGAAAACTAATGAAGATAATATTATTGTAGGATTGGATGTAGGAACAACCAAGATCTGCACGATAGTTGCCCAGGTAAGAAGTGACGGCAGACTGAATATTCTAGGTGTTGGAAAAGCGCCATCTACAGGGCTCTCCCGGGGAATGGTTGTGAATCCGGGCAAAACCCTGGAATCTATTCGGGCATCATTAAAAGAAGCTGAAGAACGCTCAGGGTTTGATATTAAATCGGTAACTGTCGGTATTGCCGGTCCGCATATAAGGTGCATTCAGTCTGAGGGAATAGTAGCAATCTCTCATCCTGATAGAATCATTACTGAAGATGACATCGAAAGATTGTACGAAAGCGCAAAGAGCCTGAAACTTTCAAAGGATGAAAAGATAATTGATGTGATACCGCAGGACTTTATTATTGACAGTAAAGACGGAATATTTGATCTGCCAATCGGGATGTTCGGGCTTAGAATGGAAGCCAAGGTGAATATCCTGACCGGTCTGGTTTCACAAATTGATGACCTCTCAAGCTGCGTGCAGACAGTAGGTGTTGAAATCGATGATATTGTCTTAGAGCCCCTTGCTTCATCATATGCAGTTCTGAATGAATCGGAAAAGAAGGTTGGTGTTGCAATGATCGATATCGGGGGTGGAACTACCGATATAGCCGTATTCAAGAAAGGAGTCATAAAACATACTGCAGGTATAGGAATTGCAGGCAGCCAGGTAACCAACGATATCAGTGAAACACTGGGAATTGAAGAAAAAGAAGCAGAAAGGATCAAGAAGGAATATGGATATGCGCTGATTAGCGAGATAATCAATGATGATGTGATCACTATACAGGGAATCAAGGGAAGGAAGCCCCTAAAGATAGAGAAGAGTATAATTGCCAGAATTATACAGGCAAGAATGGAAGAACTATTTGTGCTTGCAGGGCAGGAGATCAAAAGATCCGGCATCGAAAGTTATTTGCCGGCAGGCGTGGTCATAACCGGCGGCGGTTCATTGCTCAGAGGAACAAAAGAATTGGCAACACAGGTACTGGGTTCCGAAGTGAATCTTGGAGTTCCCATGGATATCGGCGGCGGGCTGATTAAAGAGGTAGAAAGCCCCATTTATGCAACGGGAATAGGACTTATTTTACACAGGCTGAAATATCTCAATCAAAAAAAGAATATGAAAAACATGAAGGGCAAAAAACATCCCGGGCTGAAAAACGTATTCGAAAGAATTAAACACTGGTTTGACGAATTATAATTCAGAAACAGAAATTTTGAAAAATAAAATAATAAATAATAATTACAAATTAACCAATTTCTTTCTAGGGGAAAGAGAAGGAGAAAACTAAAAATGGCAATTTCACTTGTTACTGATGCTACTTATGGAGCAAAGATCAAAGTTATAGGTATTGGAGGAGCCGGAGGCAATGCTATTAACAATATGATCGAAAAAGGTCTTGATAGCGTTGACTTCATTGCTTTGAATACAGATATACAGGATCTTGAAAGAAGCAAAGCAGAGATAAAGATCCAGATCGGCAGGAATACTACACTGGGTCTTGGTGCCGGTATGGATGAAACAAAAGGAGCAAAGGCAGTAGAAGAAAGCAGGGAAGAGATAGAACAGGTAGTCAGAGGATGTGATATGGTTTTTATAACCGCCGGTATGGGCGGAGGAACAGGAACAGGCGGTGGTCCGGCAGTCGCAAGAATCGCAAAATCCACAGGTGCTCTTGTTGTGGGGATTGTAACCAAACCTTTTGACTTTGAAGGGGAAGACAGGCTGAGAATTGCCGAAGAAGGACTGAAAAGATTCAAGCAGGAAGTGGATTCATGCATAGTTATCCCGAACGAAAGACTGCTTACTGTCTTTGGTGAAGAGGTAACACTGGAAAACAGCTTTAAGAAAGTTGATGATGTATTGTATAATGCTACACGCGGAATATCAGATATTATTACCAAAAAGGGCAAAGTAAATGTTGATTTTGCAGACGTGAAAACGATAATGAGAGATATGGGTGATGCATTAATGGGTATCGGGTATGCAAAAGGAGAAAATAAAGCACTCAGGGCAACACAGGAAGCTATTGATAATCCGCTGCTCGAAGGTGTATCCATTTCAGGCTCCAAGTCAATACTTCTTAACATCATTGCCGATCCGAACTTCAGGATATCTGATCTTAAGAGCATGACTGAACTAATAAAACAGGCTGCAGGCTGTAATTACGGAAAACTCATATGGGGTGTTGTTTCGGATGAAAGGCTTGAAGATGAAGTTATTGTTACGATAATTGCAACCGGATTTTCAAGCGCTCAGCAGAAACAGTCAAATTCATATCCTGAAAAGGAAGTCAAATCAAAAAATCTTTTATTGAATTTTGAAAGCGAATCAAATGTTGTAAAGATCCCGAGTACGCAGCATGAATTGCAGAATTATGATATTCCAGCTGTTCAGAGAAACAAGCTGCTTAGCGATGAAGATATAAGAAAGATCAGGACAAGAAATGAAGAGATCGATCTGGAAGATTTTGATTTTAATTCTGATGAATTCAAGATCAGTAACGATGATAAACCTGCATTCCTCAGAAGACAAATGGATTAGTTGATTAAAGATTAAAGATTAAAGATTGATTCAAAAATTAAAATTGCTGTCCCACTATGGATAACGTGATGAACAAGAGCATAAAGGATGACGTCACGAAGCTGGCCTGCAGAATGCAGGTATACTGGCTTTACTGCACCTGTCTGGATTCATACGGTTGCGGCCTGGCTTCGTACCGCCAACAGGCGGATCCTTTTTGTATCTCATCATGAGTTTTTACCTCATCTTTTCCCCAAAAAGCCTCCTCCGTAACCCGAGGGGTTCTGACCAAACAGAACCCCTCATCTTTTTTATTCCCTAAGTCTTATATCAAAACATGCTGCAGGCAGAACAAAAAACTGAACTCATGTTTGAAAATAGCCATTGCCTGAAATTTCGGGAATAAAAAAAAGGGCTTACAATCTGTAAGCCCCGGTTCATCTGCTAATTAGTAGGGAATACTATCAGCTAAGCTGTTATAGCAGAAAAAATTTATGGTTGATAATTATATGTATATGTTGTTACGTAGTGGTCTTTACCAACGTAACAATCAATTACTAACTGGCACTGATTTGTCTCATCAAAACGGCTCTTTGGAGCATAAAAGAATCCTTTTTTGACTTCGTTTGCGTACTGTTTGTTATCTTTATTCAGCTTCAGTACTTCAATTCCATTCGGTTCCATTGTCAGGTAGTTAGCGCCGGATCTTTCGATAAATATTTTTACTCCAGTGTTTATCTTTGCAGTCGTAGCATAATCCAGATTTGTGTATATAACTTCAAGGTTCATATAACTTCCCGGCTGCATTGTCTGAGGCGGCTCCTGCCATTTGAAACCTGAACTAACAGTATGTACGATCTCAAGAATATCTTTCCATGAACAATCTCCAACTGCTTCTGTTCCTTTTGGGCTCCACTTGGTTATATTTGATGTATTTATGCTTTTGGATTCAACATCGGCTAAAACCCAGCTTCCACCAACTAATTCCTCTGCTGAAGTACCAGCACCCTGATTAGAACCATCAGTAGTGGTCATATTTTGCGCTTTAAACTGAGTTGAAAACATGACTGCAAGTGCCATAAGTAGCAAAAACATCGATATTTTATTCATTTTATTGGTTTTCATACTTTACTCATTTCTAACGTATTTCGGGTAGTTAAACTAACTTCTTTGAGTTTTTTACTCATCTATTTAACTACATCAAATATGGTATAAATAAGAGGGTATCTCAATACACTATTTAAGGGATATTGCCTCTCTTCCTATCTATTTATGAATACTTTTAATTTTTTGCTATATTTGAATATTGAAGATCAATTTTTCCATACATTCACAAATCATATCCACTGTTTTTTATGGATTTACAATGCTGGCAATTTGTTCAGGATGTGCAAATCAGCAGCCACCCGGAGGCGGTGAAGAAGATAAAATCCCGGCAAAAGTCCGGATCATTTCACCCAAGCCTAATTCAATTCAGTTCAGGGGAAATTCTTTGATTTTTGAATTTGATGAATATGTTGACAGAAGAAGTTTTCAGGATGCATTCAGAATTTCGCCGCAGGTTAAGGGAGATCTGGAATTTGAATGGGGTGCAAAAGATGTTGAGGTAAAATTTCCTACAGAACTATATAAGATTGACCCGAACAGAACTTTTGTCGTCAATATCAGTACCGGATTAAAAGATATCAGAGGGAATTCAATTGCCCAGGCAGTGAACTTTGCATTTTCAACAGGCAGCAAAATTGATATGGGCAGGATAGAAGGCATAGCTTACAATAACAATAATAAAATAATTGCTGTCTTTGCTTATGATGTAAACAGTTCTAAAGGTTATGACCCTTCAAAAAACCTGCCTGATTATTTAACCGAATCTTCTGCCGAAGGAATTTATTCATTGACAAACCTTGCCCCCGGAAAATACAGGGTTATTTCATTGCTTGATGATGACAGAAACCTGCTCTTTACCGCCGAGCGCGAAAGTTATGGTGTTTTACCTTTTGATGTTGTGATAGCTGATTCAGAGCTCGTGCCGAATGTGAATTTTTACATGAAACAGATTTCCGAAAGTGTTATCCAGGGCGAAATAGATTACAGCAAGTTCTTCAAGGACTCGCTCGGTATTATTTATACATCTATTCCCAAAGGCTCTAACGTGGTTCTGCCTGATCAAAGCATTTATATTTTATTCAATCAGTACAGGCCTGCTAGAGAAGACCTTATCAGCTCTTTTAAGCTTGCCGATGAAAACGGTACTCCGGAGAAAGTTGTGTTTAACTGGAAAAATGATTCGCTTGTTGAAATATTTTCTTCTGATAAGTATGCTTCAAACAGAAAATATATACTGTCATTTAGT